>JANPPO010000187.1:0-4493 GCA_031428555.1 Bdellovibrionales bacterium
GATGTTCACCAAAGAAGTATCGCAGATTTCAAAACGGGTTGGGCATGGCTTCTATTAAAAGAGCCTAACAATGCGCAGTTTTATTTCCTGAGAGTCGCGAACCAAAATTTATCCCAATCTTTCAGAGATGAATCCGTTCGTGCACTTGCTTTCATCATTGCAGAAAATAGACAGGAAAAATGGATTGTTGAGTTTTCTAGGAAATCTTTAAAAGACGAAGCTCTTCGCCTTGTTTTCCTAACAGCCGTTATTCAGAATATTCATAATCGCGATAAGACGAAAGTTCCATATCTATTGTTCAGCGAAGTTTACCGAAGCACAAAAGAGCCTTCTGCCAAAATCAAAGTTTTGGGTCTATTGATTGCTTACGAGAAACGTGAAGTTCCAACGTTGGGTCAGAAGAAAGCTTTCGAATACTTGGAAAGCTTAGTTAAAAAGAATCCGCATTTAGCTTGGAAAAACTGGATGACAGAAGTGTTGGATCTAGAACCAGATATTCGTGGTTATATTCAGATTCTTTCTGATTATTATGTTGGCAAAATTCCAACGAAGCTTACTTTGGAAAAGCCACAAGTGGTTGATTTATTAAACCGCGAAATTATATTTTATGTCCAGTACCTGATGACGCCGCAGACTCGTAAGCCCATGCTTAACTTATGGGTCGATCTGATTCACCGTGAACAAAATCTTCAGATGTCGCAAACTGCGCTGGCAATGATCGGTGCCTTGACACCTCCTGCTCCAGACGAGATGAGACGCGCAAGACTTGAGTACATTGCAATCTTGGATCTTCAGGCAAATGAAAGTGCAGATCTTCGAAAAGCTTTAATTGCCGACGTAGAAGATTTCACAGCTAAGTATCCACAAGATGAAGAGAAAAGCCGTCTCCTCAATCGTTTAGCTGAACTTTATATGCTCGATAATCAATTCGAAAAAGCATTGCCGAAGTTAAAAGAACTTTACACAATTCAGCCTAACGAAGGAAACGGTTACAACTATTTACTTTCTCTTTTCAAGATGGAAAAGTTAGTTGATGTTGTGACTTCTGATGTTGCGAAGAACTTAAAAAAGAGCTCTAAAATCCAAGAAATCTTACGAGAAGCTCACTTAAAGCTAGCTCAAGATGCGCAGAAAAATAATGATCCAAAAGCCTACGAAGAGAATCTACGTGCTTTCTTAGCTTATGGTGCCAAGGGCGATCAGGCCTCAGTTGTTAAGAGTAATCTTCTTTTATCGTTTTTAACGAATAAAGATTTAGCGCAGTATTGTAGCGAACGCTCAAAGATGAATGAAAAGGAACGCGCTGATAAGAATATAATGGCGACTGAAGAAAAGGCGTTAGACTTTATGTTTTTAGAAGGTCCATTGATGAATTGTCATTGGTCTCAAGCGAAGGGTTCTGCGAGCAGGGACTTCAAATTATTTCTTTACGATAAATCAATGAAGCGATCGTTACCAAAAGATCTTGGTAAGATGATGGGTAGATGGTCTCCCGACGAGCGTCAGGTCGTGATTGGTTTATTAGCGGTAACTCAGCCTGCACAAATGCTGAAAATCGAGCCGGTTCCTAAAATGACAGATGAAGTAAAGGGTCTTTACTATCTTGCACTCCAGCTTTCGCAAGGAAGATTAGAACCCAATATCCCTGATAATTTAAAAAGACATTTCAGCTCGAATAAAGCTGGCGCAAGAGCCAGTCGCACGAAGAGCAATATCCCTAAGATCGTCGATGAAGCTGTATTTCCAAAAGCTACTTTTAGTGTCGATAGATATGGTAAATTTCTTGCTGACCTGATTTACCGATCAAAACTTGTCAGAGAAAAGTTCGCGAAAGAAGTCGGAGACTCAACAGACCAACTTCGTAAGCTCATGATGGAAAAAGCCTCTAGTTTCGAAAGAAAGATTGCTGAAAGCATTCGCTCTTCTCCGGCACCAAAAGGCTTAACTGAAGAAGAGACCAAGTCTTACGCTGAAGAGCTAAATAAGGCAGCGGTTGATTTCGACAAGCAAGCTGAAGAATATGATAAAGCACTTGGTGAATTAAAGGCTAAGATGTTCGTTGCAGAGCAAGATGCAGCTGGAAAACGTATTGCAGATATCACGGCTGACAAATGGTTCTGGGCCACTGACGATGAGTATGAAAAGGTAAAAAAGACTTTTGATCAAAATGGATCTTTTTATACTTTACTCAAATTAGAAACGAACCGTGCGGCAAAGACATTAGCAGATTTAGATTATATCAGAATGCGTGCTGGAGCTTTGCTTCTGATCAGACACGATGAACCTATGCGAAGATTAATTCGCGACGAGCTGACAGCTCTGAATGCTCAAAACATTCTTGATAAATGGAAGGAGATGAAATGAGGACTTTTAATTTATCCAGAAAGCTCGTGGTAGCATTTGTGATTCTCATTTCTTGTTTTGCATCAGCGCAAAAAGAGGCTGCCAAAACTGATAATAAAATGAAGACTTTGGATTTTGAGGGAGAAGTTATTGAAGGAGAAGCGATGCGACCTATGTTGTACTTACAAATCGAATCACCAGATTTGGATTTGAACAACATCATGTATCAGCGCAAAGACTTTAATGATTTCCACCGAATCGACAAAGTTAGACGTAATCGGTTCATTCCGGATTCGAGGTAGCCATGAAGGCTCTAGTTATTGGTCTCAATGGAAGAGAAATAGAAAGATTCGTACTAGATCATCCAACGGTCTTCGTTGGACGTTCTCCAAGTTGCGATGTCGTTCTACGAGTCAAAGGTGTAAAGCCCCTTCACTATTTGATCGAGTGGGTTGGCGAAGGCCAATTTGACGCGAACAAAGGCTTTTGGACTTTACTAGATCTCTCAACGGAGAAAAAAGATCAAGCGCGCGGTGAAGGTCTTATTCTTTCCGCTGCGAAAACAAACGTTGGAAAGTTTACTTTCGGTTTTACTGAAGACGACTGGATAGAAAAAGAAATCGCTAAGGGAAAATTAAAAAACCAAGTTCAGAGGGCAGCAGAACAAGAAGCTACATTATCTTTAGGCATGTCTGATTATTGCTTGGAAACAGTCAGTGTTCGAACTGATTCAGAGCGCGTAGAAGACGTAACTCATACGAATTATTTTACTCCAAGAACTTCTAGATGGCTTATCAAAGCTAAGACTCAAGTTAGATTTCAATGGAATGAGCCAACAAAAGCTAACTTAGAATTTCTTCCGACTTTAGAAAAATGGGATATCAAAAACCGTGACGAGTTTCTTCATGACGGTGCGATTCAATCACCAAAAAAATTCGAAATCACTCCTAGAGATGTGGTTATCGCAAGTGGTTTAGATCGCCAGTACTATATCAGACTCGTGCCGCGAATTCGCATTCAAGCTCAGTGGAAACGTAATGTGTTTGATCCTTTAGTCTTAGGATTACTCAGTATTATTTTTATTACCTTTGGAGTTGCAGAGTACTTAAAAAGAAATACAACCGTTGCAGAGCCTATTAAAGAACCGCCGCGCATTGTAAAAGTTGAATTACCTCCAGTTAAAAAAGAGCAAAAAATTATCGAGCCTGAACCAGCGCCACCTGCGCCGGCCGAGCAAGAAGTAACCAAAGTTATTGCTCCAAAAGAAAAAGCGAAACCGGATCCAACACCAGCGGTATCGGCTGTTAAAGAAAAGCCAAAACCAAAGGCGTCTCCATCGCCAAGTCCTGCGGCGACGGTGACAAAATCTCCGGGACTTCAAAAAGTGGCGCCTCCCAATACTGCTAAAAAATCAGGATTGCCAGGTGTACTCGGAGTTTTAAGAAAAGGAACTGGCGGAGCAAAGCCACTGAAAGCCGATACAATGATTGCTGACCGTGCGGCATCTGAAATGGATTCCGAACCAACTCCGAATGCAGTCGCAGTCGCGAGATCATCACCAGGTGCTCTTGTCGGTTCGAAAAATGGTGGAAGCCCCGACGGTGTTGATTTGAATAGCGCCGGTACTTCACTTAAAGGTGGCTACGTAACGACTCCAGGCGATGGCGGCATCGCTGGAAAAGATACGGGCACACTCGGAAGCGGAGCCTTAGCAGGAGCAAGATCAGCTGGCACCGGTAAAGGTGGAGCAGACCGTGGAAGTTTCGGTGGCGAAACTGAAATTCAAGGTGGACTGGATGCTGATGCTGTAAGGCGCGCGATTCGCGAATACTCTCAGCAATTCAGATCTTGCTACGAAAATTATTTAACCTCTTCAAAAAACAAAGATGAATCAGGCCGAGTTTCGTTACTTTGGGTTATCAGACCCGATGGACGAGTGACGAATAATAGCGTCGCTAACTCAACCTTTGCAGGAACTTCATTGGGAAACTGTATCAAAGGTGTTGTCGACAAAATACTTTTTCCAAAAGCGCCGAACGGAAGACCAACAAGAGTCCGCTACCCCTTCATCTTCCAAGGCAAAAAGTAAAAGGTAGCTCCTCACTTGTGAGTAGGCGGCGAGTCGCAGTAAGTGAGTTCCTACCTTTTGT
>JANPPO010000188.1:0-8385 GCA_031428555.1 Bdellovibrionales bacterium
GTTTGATAAAGATTTTGAAAATAAAGAATCGCGTTTTCGTACATGCCCTTTTCAACCATATCGAAGCCTTCTTCAAATGCTTCGCCTTCTGATGGTCTATCAGAGTTTTCCTCGCCACATGCGCCTAGGAATATGACTAAAAATAAACAAAAGATTCGTTTCATTTGTTCAAACCCTAAAAGCTTTCGCTTTTCCCCATTGCTTTAAGGCTATTTCCTTGAAGCTTTGACATCGATTGCATGCATATTTACAGCAAGATTGGTTCCAAATGCCTGTGGGATTTAAGAGAGTTGAAGGTGTTGTGCGGTGACAAAAAATTGATCAAGGGTGTGGAATTTACATTAAGCTGTCGTTAAGAAGCCAGTCTTAAATAGGTCAATATTTGTCTAGAATTTCAACTCTGTGCAGAACCGCTGCGGTTCTGCACAGAGTTATTTTTTCCGGAAAAACTAGCTCTTATTCTAATTAAAAAATTTCGAACTCACAATCAGTTGGCTGATCTATTTACTTAGTAGTTTTATTCAGTAATTTTACTCAACAACTGAACTGACTTATGAACACTTTCTTTTTTACTTTAGCTTTTGTAGTACGCCTTCGCCATTGATGAAGAAGTTTTCAGCTTGCTGAATTTCTTGGATCACGGTGCGGATTTGCCAGTTCATAGCTAACTGCATCCCTGCTAGTGGAGATGCTTTTGTTCCTTGGTTGAATACCATTGGAACTGTCGCTACAGCATCAAATCGGAAGCCCCAACCTACGTCGATTTTTGCTGGCTGAACAGATGCCAACGTAATGTATTGGCCTTGGCCTTTGTATTTACCACCAGAGATAAATGAAACTCTGAAGTTAAATGTTACAACTTTAGAGTCGAATCCATTGATGTATGCCATTTCGTAAAGCTTAGAAGTGGGAGCTTGCCAGCCTTCTAATTCATCCCAACAACGAACGCCTGCAGGAAGTGCGTTAGCAGTGTCTACTTTTACGTTAACAACTGGGCGACCAGCATCAACGATAGCCCAAATCTTTTTGCCGATGTTGATAATTTTATCAACAACTACTTCGATATAATCGATTGGGTTAAGTGGGTTTGTTTCAACCGGATTAACGGGTGTTACATTTGGATTTGCAGGCGTTGGTTCACAGCCTTGTGTGAAGTTGCCAACTTTTTCGTTCATGAATTTCATCTTGTCGTTGTCTGGTAATTCTCTGATTACGATTTTTTTAATTTCGTAATGTTTCGCATCCGCTGCTGCTTGCGCTGTTGTAGCTAGTAAGCCACCCATCGCTAAAATAATTGTCATGAATAATTTCATTCGTTACCCCTCCGTTAGTTGTTTAGGTCGAGGTAAATTGGTAGTCGGGGCCTATGCTCGAGTCAATATGAACGAACAGCGTTATATTTTTAAAAACAATATCGTGCTTATGCGGTTGGACAGTTATTTGCTTCTAGTGAGTAGGGCCATAAAGAACCCATCACCAGGATCGACGTCAGGTCGAAACAGCTTGGAGCTCTCGAGATTAAAATTAGGATTCTGTTTAATAAACGAAGTAACTTGATTTAAATTTTCAGACGGAAACACGCTGCATGTTGCGTAAACAAGGCGTCCACCTTTTTTCACCATCTTCGAATAATCTTGCAAGATCTCTTGTTGAAGACTTAAGAGCCGATCGAAATCAGCAGGTTGAAACTTCCATTTTGTATCGGGATTTCTTCTGATGACGCCACTTCCGCTGCACGGAACGTCGAGCAAAACTCCATCAGCAGAATCTGTTAAGTATTTCACGACATCTTTTGAATCGATCACTTGTGGTCTGATTATAACGCAACCTGCACGAAGTGATCTTTTGTAAAGTTCATCTAATTTTCTTTGATGGACATCGAGCGCATGAATTCGGCCTTTATTCTTCATTAAAGCTGCAAGGTGCAACGTTTTACCACCCGCCCCCGCACAACCATCAACAATTGTTTCCCCTGATTTAGGGTTCAATAACGGCGCCACCTGCTGAGAAGAAAAATCCTGAACTTCAAATAGTCCCTGCTGAAATGCTTTTGTGACGAAAACATTTTTTCGAGCTGTTAATTCAATCGTCAGATCATTTTCATGTCGCATTCTGCACTGAACTTGTTCAAGCGATAGAACGTCTTTTAACTTGGCTTGGGTTGTTTTAAGCGTATTGGTTCTTAAGAAAACGGGAGCTTGTTGGTTAAGCGCTTTCGCAATCGGTTCCCAGTCTTTACCTAATTCTTTTCTTCCCAACTGATCTAGCCAATCAGGGTAAGATTCTTGTTCTGCAAAAGCCGAGAGTCTATTTTCTTCACTTAAATTTTGCTCTGAACCCAGTATAGGAGCACCAGAGTCCAAATGAAATTGAGCGAGCTGCTTCATTGACGTTAAATCGATTTTCGAAAGATTTAAATATTCTTTTGGATCAAGCCCGGATTGAACCCAGAGCTTTCTATAATTTCTGACAATCGTGTAAACGTTTTCGGCAAAAAATCTTCGATCGCGACTTCCCCATTTGCTGTGATTTTTTAAATTAAAATCGACAACCCGGTCAGCCGCTTTTTTTTGCTGGAAAATTTCAACAAGTGCTAACGGAATAGTTTCTAAAAGGTTTCCTGGAATTTTCATTTAGAAAGTAAACAAGGCTCCGGTAGCGATGTAAGATGCATTCACTTGTCCATCATCCGTTAGCTGAACGTGATTTTTAATTCCGCTCTCTAAGAATAGACCGACATTTTCAAACACATCAAAGAAACGAATTCCCACGATCATTTGATAATCGAGCGCAACTGATGATTCTCCATCAAGTTGTTTAAAGAAAACGCCTAAACCAACGCCTGCGCCGAAATACAGGGGAAATTCAGAAGATGCTTCTGGAAATAAAATAATCGGAATGAAAGAAAATTTTTGAGGTTTTTTTCCGTCAATGTCGTATTCGTTCAAATCAATTCGGATCAACATGTCTGTCGTATCCCACCACTCTTTTACTCGGTAAGTGACGCCGACCGTAGCAGAGCCGACATTTTTATTTTTAGTTTCGTCTCCCCATTTCCAGGAATCGGCGTTTACTAATTTTCCAATGTGAAGTGCCATGTAATGAGTTCGGGGTCCGCTCGCTACGGCTTGGGTGTCTTCGTTTACTTTGCCCATATAACCAGCGGCCGCGTCACGCCCCACAACCGGTTCTGCAAACGCCTGAAATGAGACAACAAAAATGGAAACAAGAATTAAAAATTTTGATTTCATATAAAAAAACCCTATCAGGGGTACGCCAGAGAATCGATTAAAAATCTTCCACCTTGTTGCGCGCCGCATGCGCCCTTGTGAGCGGCCTTGCCGAAGGGTCGGCTAGCGCTCTACTTGAAGCGCTTGTAGCGCTGTGCATTAGACTTGTGTCAGGCGACGCCTAAACATTGACCCCATTGGGGCCACCCTTTAATTTGCCAGAGTGTTAGCTCGATGCCTGAAAGGATTTAAATGAAATGTACTTTTTGTCACAACCAAAACGATCGCGTACTTGATACGCGTGTACAAAAAGACTGCTCTATTCGCCGTCGTCGCGAGTGCTTGTCTTGTAAGTCGCGATTCACAACCGTTGAAACTCTTGTTTTGAATTATCCGATGATCATAAAAAAAGATGGCCGACGTGAACCTTTCTTGCGCGAAAAAGTTTTAAAAGGACTACAAGCAGCCTGCCAAAAAAGACCTATTAGCCATGATCAGTTAGAACAAGTTGTCGATCGTATTGCTGGCTGGGTTTTAAATCGTGGTGAAAATGAACTTCCAGCTCGGGTTGTTGGAAAAAAATTAATGGCTGAACTGAAGCTTCTTGATGATGTGGCTTATGTTCGTTTTGCCAGCGTTTACCGTCACTTTAAAGATGTTCAAGAGTTCGTTGATTCTTTAGAGGATCGCGAATTATTAGATATTGTTGATTCTGAAAATCCCCAGTTGTCGCTGAAACCACTCCCTTCACCTCAAACGAATAACTAAAAATATATGCGTAGAAGTTCTCGTGAAATTGCATTTCAAATTTTATTTCAATCTGATTTTGCTCCTGCTATTGGGGTGAAAGAAGCTGTCCGTGTAACAAGCGAAGCTTCGGGCGAAACTCATGATGCTGAAACTTTAGATTATGCCCGTGCACTTGTTGAAGGGGTCCAGGCCAAAAAAACTGAGATCGATCAAAAAATCCAAAGCACTTCTCAACATTGGAAAATGGATCGCATGGCAAGTGTCGATCGCAATCTTTTAAGACTAGCGGTTTACGAAATGTTGTACGCTCCTCAGCCGGTGAAGCCTGCGATTGCAATTAATGAAGCCGTTGAAATTGCCAAGAAATTTGGTTCGACGGAATCAGCGTCTTTCGTAAACGGCTTACTTGATCAAATAGGCCGAGGACTCTAAGCCCATGGCGATCTTAAGCCTTAATCAGTTAAGTGCTTTAAGTCCCGGCGCTGATATGTGGATCTGTCCTGACCTCTCGAACTCTCATTGGTCTGTTGAACTTGATTGGCACTTGAATCACCAAATTAGAAAAGGTTTTGCTCATAAAACTCAAAGCATTGCGGCTGAAGTGAAGGGTCTCCTTTACGAAAATCAGATCAGTTGGACTGATGTGCAAGCGGGTGCTGAAAACCTGATGATCGCAAGCTCTTTTCAATTGCCCGCGCGCTGGGTGCTTGTTCTTCCTTGGAATGGCCAACTTCAAAAATGGGTTCAAGGTGTGTTTCAGCACTGGGAAAAGCTGGGGAAACCTCAGGCTCGGATCTTTTTGCCTCAAAATATCGCACTAGCTGACTTTTCAAGGGATTGGCAGAAGCTTTCGGACTATTTAGATCTGACTGTCGTGCTTGATTAATCTGGAAACCCCCGACAGAATAATTGTATGAAAGAAATTTTACGGGAAACCTGGGGAGAACTCTCCCAAAAACTGGAAAATATACTTCAAGAAAATTGGGATCAGGAAGCAAAGCCTTCCAAGGGTCAAACTCTGCAACAAAAGTTTGAGCTTCAAGTTAATTTCAATGACTTGTCTAACTTAACTGTTGGATTGCCTGAAGATCATATCGAAAAAGTGGTCGCAGTTTTTAAACGCCTCAATCCTTATTTCCAATTTGGACTTTTACTTGAAAACAGAGACCAAAAATTCAGTCCCGTTGCTTTTTTTAACGAAGGCAATGTGCAAGTGGCTTCTGGTGCCTTTCACGAATTGAAATTAAGTTTACCAACGACAAAGCATCTTCAGATTCTAACAACTCCTGGAAGTGTTTTTGTTAAAAAATTAAAATTGAATTGGGATCCTGAAAATAAGTGTAAGGCTTATTTATTAAGACCTACTTCTGATTTTGCCTATATTCTTTTTTCTCCGGTACCGGATCTATGGATGCAGGATCAAATGATGGCTCTTGTGAAAGAACTTAAAAAAACTTTTTTTGAATGACCACACCAACTTCGGCTTTTACGATATTTATTCTTTCTGATGGAACCGGCGAAACCGCTGCGACCATGATTCGTGCAGCTTTAGTTCAATACCAAAAAGCTGACATTCAAATTACCCGCTGTAAAAACGTTCGAACTGAAGCCCAGATAGAAGCTTTGGTTCAGGATTGTTTTGAAAAGCGCGGGATCATCGTCTACACGGTGGCGTCCCCGCAAATGCGTATTCGAATTCGCGAGATCGCCGAAAGCAAAGGGATTTTAAATTTCGACTTACTAGGTCCTTTGCTAGGAGTTTTAGATCAATATTTCGGTACGACGTCGGGTTCTCATGTGAATGTTTTAAGAACGACTGACGAAACTTATTTTAAGCGCATTGAAGCAATTGAATACACCGTTAAACATGATGACGGAAAAGTTTTAAATGATTTAGACAAAGCCGATATTGTTTTAGTTGGAATCAGTCGAACAAGTAAAACTCCACTTTCAATTTTTTTAAGTCACAAAGGTTGGAAAGTTGCAAACGTTCCACTTGTTCCCGGAAGTCCTTTGCCTGAAGAACTCTTCAAAGTTGATCAACGTCGAGTTGTCGGACTGATTATCGATATGGATTCCTTGCAACGTATTCGAAAAAATCGCTTAGAAAAATTCGGTCAAGATACTGGCGGTGAATACGCTTCGATGTCGCAAATTTCTAAAGAGATCGAATATGCCGAAGCGCTTTTTAAACAGAATCGCAGATGGCCGGTTTTCAATGTCACCGAGCGCGCACTTGAAGAAACGGCCAGCGAAATCGTCCGGGTCATTGCCGCACGTTTGGGCCTACCTGATTCCGTTTTGTTTTAATATCTTATCTTAAATCTCGTAGCACTTTGGTTCGGTCGTTAAATAAGGAAATTTTAATTTAGAAATTCTTCGCATTTCCATCCCGTTTTGAGACACTTTCCCGTTTTCATACTAAAGTGATTTTTTTAAGAACCGATGAGTCTAGTATGATTTTCGTCGAACCACTTGCACGTAAGTTGCGTATTTTTATAATAATAGCGATTTCTACGTTGAGCACCTTAGCTTCTGCTAGCTCGGGCATTACCTATCATGGGCGAATCTTAAAACCGAATGGCCAGCCACTCGAGTCAGCTACTACTCAATTTAGAATTCAAATCAGAACTCCAGGCGGAGAAAATTGTTTGCTTTGGGAAGAACACCAGGCCCGAAATCTAACAGGGTCTGAAGGAGTTTTCAGTCTCACTATTAATGACACAAGTGAACCGTCGTTAATTCCGAATGCCCTTCCTTATCCGCTTGAAAGAGTTTTTTCTAATCGAACAAACTATACGGGCCTTACATGTAGTGTCGGCAATTCGTACAACCCTTCGACAGCGGATGGCCGCTCTTTAGCGGTTTCATTTCGCGAAAACATTACAGATCCTTGGGAAGCTATTCCAGCAACTCGAATTAACTTTGTTCCATTGGCACTCAACTCGGTTCAGTTAGAAGGCTATGCTGCGGCTGAATTTTTGAAAATTGATCCACTTGCTTCCTATACGACTCTGACTGCTGCTAATGTTAACACGTTGGTTGATATCATTGCTGGTACGAACACTCAGTATTTAAAACCGAATAGCGCTTTTACTGGCGATGTCACTGGAAACTCTGGCGCAACAGTTGTTGAAAGAATTCGTGGGACGAATGTTGTGGCAACTGTTCCTACCAGTGGCCAAGTTTTAAAATTTGATGGAACAAACTGGGTGCCTTCAGCTGATGCAACTGGTAGCGCCCCTACTGATGCGACTTATGCAGCAAAAGGTATTGTGCAAATCGATACAAGCTTAGCAGTTTCAGGACTTAATATTGCTTCAGGTGTTTTATCTCTTCCAAACGTTGTGACTGCTGGTGGACCAACTGGCGGTGCTCAAACAGTGCCGGTTATTACTTACGATGATAAAGGAAGACTGACAACAGTTGGAACGGCAACTATCGATGACAATACGAAATTACCCTTAGGCGGCGGCACCATGTCCGGCCCTATCAACATGAATAATCAAAATATCACTGGCGCAACTTCAGTTGCCGCGACGAATATTTCTACAAGAAATTTAGTTTTAAATGATAATGATACGAATACGATCACCGTTTCTGCACCGGCTGATATCACTGCAAACTATGCCTTAACTTTGCCAGTAAATGATGGCGGAGCTGGGGAAGTTTTATCAACAAACGGAAGTGGCGTTTTATCTTGGATAAATCCTTCTGGCGGATCGGTTACGAGTGTTTCTTCTGCGAATAACTATTTAACTGTTGCAACTGGTGCGACGACTCCACTTCTAACTGTAAATGTCGGAACTGTAGCTGACACTGTCGCAGCCGGAAATGATGCGCGTATTACAGGAGCTCTTCAGACAACCGATTATAATGCGGACATTGCGGGTATCATTGGCGCTAATGTTTGCGCAGCTGATGAAAAAACTTATTGGAATACTGTTTCTGGAACTTGGGATTGCATTACGATCGGAACAGTTGCGAATGCAACTTCTGCTGTGAATTTTTCTGGTTCTTTAGCTGGAGATGTCACAGGAACTCAAGGTGCGACTGTAGTTGAAAAAATTAGAGGCGTAAATGTTGTCGTAACTGCTCCAACTTCTGGCCAAATTTTAAAATTTGATGGAACGAATTATGTTCCTTCTGCTGATGCAGGTTTAACAGCAGAAACTGATCCAGGTGTTCAAGCTTGGGCTAAGCAAGCACCGAATGCAATTTTCACAACAACCGGAAATGAACTTGGCGTTACGACTCGGATTGCTGCTTCAACAGCGGCACCAGCTGGCGGTCAAGATGGACAAACTTTAAGATGGAATAATACGACTTCGCTTTGGGAGTGGTTTACTCCTGGAATTGCGGGCGCTGGAATCAACACGATCAATGGCGAATCAGGAAGTGCGCA
>JANPPO010000189.1:0-3745 GCA_031428555.1 Bdellovibrionales bacterium
AAAAGAAATGCAAAAATAAGTCCGCCGACTAAAAAACCAAACCCCATACCAAAAGTGACAAGAAATGATGACAAGTATCCTAATAAGTCAGACATGCGATCCTCCTACGTTGAAAAATTATTGTACAACAAATGGTATCAAGGATGTTTTCGAATATTATGTGTTCTGCCAAATTTTCAACTACATGAATTCTCGAAATCAATTTGAACCATTTCCAGGTGAATTTTTCCTCTATTCCCAAAAAGTCCCTTTCGAATCCTATTTTTCCGATCCGAAGTTGTGAGCTGCCCCTATTTTGGTTTTCAACTTGGTCTTAGAGTTGCTTTAAAGAGGTATTAAGTAAACAAGCACTCAACTTGAAAAAGGAGCTAAATAATGGCTAATCTAAATAATTCTTCTATCAACACTGCTGGTAATTCATTGAATTCAACTGTTGATAAAGCAAAAGCTGCAGTTAACTCTGGCCTAGCTAGCATTGATCCAAACACTGTAGATCAATTAACTCATCTTAAAGATGAAGCTATGGACCGTGCAGCAGTATTCTACGAACAGACTGAAAAAGTAGTACGTCAGAATCCATTCTACTTTATCGGTGGCGCAGCTGTTCTTGGTTACCTCGTTGGATCGATGATTTCTAGAAAGCACTAATTAAGTATGAAAAATCTGCTTCTAGTTTTCGCAGATCTGGCCATGAATAAAAGTGGTTCATATCGGTGGATTGCCGCCAGTATAATGAATAAGGTTAGAATAGTAAGCATGGTCTTGGTATTTAGTATCTTAAGCTTAATCGTAATTGGTTCAGCTTTAAATATGGTCATGTCGGACCTTCAGCGAACGACGGAACTTCAACAATCGTTGGGTATGACGTCAGTTTCAGCAGTAGGATTAGCTATAATAATTGGATCATTGACGGCGATCTGCCTTTTTTTTAGAAAATCATTTTGGGGCCTTGATAACTCTGCAAAAGAGGAATCAGCTCCTCAAATGAAGTCCGAGCCGGCTGTTGAACTTTCACCCATTGTGCAGGCTTTGTCTGTACTAGTGATGGATTTCGTAGACGAGCGAAGAGAAAAACGCCAACGTGAAGCTAATTCTGTTGGTCAGATTTTAGGCTAGCGCCTACTTCAATTAAACAATTCAATATTGTGCAAGAAGACAAGTTTATCTTGTCTTCTTGTTTTTTTCATAAAAAAATAACTCCATGAATAAAAAAACTTATTTCGCTATTCTTGTGGCCGCACTCGGTTATTTTGTCGATATTTATGACCTTATCCTTTTCAGCATTGTCCGAGTTCCCAGCTTAAAATCTTTAGGCTTAGATGACGCTATGATTACCTCACAAGGACTCCTCCTTCTAAATCTTCAAATGGCCGGAATGTTGGTCGGAGGAATTCTTTTTGGAGTATTGGGCGATCGTAAAGGCAGACTATCTGTACTATTTGGATCCATTTTTCTATATAGTATAGCCAATATCTTAAATGGCTTTGTTCAAACAGTAGAACAATATGCAGTTCTCCGATTTGTAGCAGGCATTGGGTTAGCAGGTGAACTGGGTGCTGGTATTACTCTTGTAGCTGAAATGATGCCCAAAGAAAAACGCGGATATGGTACGACGATTATTTCTGCAGTCGGAATTTCAGGCGCACTTTTAGCTTGGTGGATGGCGTCTATTTTTGACTGGAGAGTCGCCTATTTTATTGGTGGCGGCATGGGCTTGGCACTTTTATTCCTTCGAGTAGGAGTGTTAGAATCCGGTTTATTTGAGTCTATTAAAAAAACGGCAGCCCCCGTAAAGCGAGGCGATTTCCTCAGCCTTTTTAAGTCACCTTCAAAACTAAGACGATTTGTAAATGGAATTCTGATCGGGGCTCCGCTTTGGTATGTTGTGGGAATTATCATCACTCTATCCCCAGAATTCTCAAAAGCTCTACTTGGAATTGAGCCTGTTGAAGCCGGCAAGTCCGTTTTCTTTTCTTACGCAGGCTTGGTAGTCGGTGATGTAATTGCTGGCCTCATTAGTCAAAAATTAAAAAGCCGGAAAAAAGTTATTCTGGCTTTTTTAATCGCGACTACTTTAGCAGTTATCACATTTTTCCAACTCAGAGGTTTAACAGCTGATCAGTTTTATTTTATGACATTCGTGCTCGGCTTCTGCGTTGGTTACTGGGTTCTATTCGTAACGGTCGCTGCAGAACAGTTCGGCACCAATCTTAGGGCCACCGTTGCAACCAGCACGCCCAATTTCGTCAGGGGATCTTTGGTTTTAATATCATTACTTTTCACATCACTTAAACCAGCAATCGGTATTTTGAACGCAGGTTTACTGACAGGTCTCGCTACTCTCGCTCTCTCTTTTCTAGGGCTCTATTTTATTGATGAAACTTTTCACAAAGATTTAGATTATGTCGAAGAGTAAGTCTCTTAACTACGTCTTTGCGTATTCCTATGTTCTTGTCGCACTAACAGCGACTGGAATTTATCTTGGCTCAGTATTCAACTGGATAGGCGTCTTCATTATTTTCGTTATTTTTCCAATGGTTGAATTCCTGTTTCCAAACTTAAAACTGATCAGAAAACCAGATTTCAATTTTTTCTCAGATCTCTTGCTTTTTGCTTCGCCCGTGGTTCTGACCAGCTTAGTTATTTGGACCGGTTTTAAGTTCCTAGAAACCTCGTTAATTTCTGAAAAATGGGGAATTGTTTTAAGTGTCGGTTCAATTACTGGCAGCTTAGGAATTACCATTGCCCACGAGCTAGTTCATAGAAAAGAGTCCTGGCAGCGGGCCCTTGGGGTTTGGAATTTGCTACTCGTAAACTTCGGTCACTGGGGAGTCGAACACGTCTTTGGACATCACAAAACGGTTGGGACACAGGAAGACCATGCTTCTGCGATAAAAAATCAATGGCTTTACTCATTCTGGCTGGCTGATTACTTCGGAGGTCTTTTGAACTCCTTTCAGTTCGAAAGAAAAAGAATTCAAGGTAAGAAATTTTATTTTCTTAGGAATCGAATACTGAATTATTCGGTAATTTCAATTCTCCTCACTTACGCTCTCTACATAGTGAATCCTTCATTGATCGCTTTTTGGTGGGGTCAAAGTATAGTCGCAATTCTTTTATTACTTTCAGTCGACTACATAGAACATTACGGCCTCAGGCGCACAAAAAAAGCTAACGGACTTTACGAGCCCGTCAACGTTCAGCACTCATGGGATACTGAATCCTATATAACGAATGTCATCTTATTTAACTTAGGTTTACATTCCCATCATCATATGAAGGCCCGTGTTCCCTATCAAGAGCTTCAACCTCAACCAGGAGCACGCACCATGCCCTACGGTTATTCAGCTATGATCTTGATGGCGTTTGTTCCACCACTTTATTTTAAAAAGATGAATTCGATTATTTAAGGCTGGGCTTGTTTCGTTTCTTGCCTATCGCCAGCAGTTTCTTCATCAACGGTAGTTGCAACTTTAAAAGTATGCAGTAGATGTTCGGGCTTTTTAACCCGACTATTTCTTCTACCTGCCTCTTCATAAACCGACCGAGCACTTTTATCCGCTAGCCATTTAGTCATACCTTCAACCGTCATCGCGAGTTCTTTGTTTTTGAAGACCAAAATCTGCTCATTATTTTTCTGAGCATTTTTACTGAAGTTAAAAGAAGTTCCTAAAATAGAAAACGACCCGGCAGATAAAACCTTGTGATGGATTTTGGCTGTCACAGGATAAAACTTTCCATCAAT
>JANPPO010000190.1:0-2509 GCA_031428555.1 Bdellovibrionales bacterium
TTCTGAATTGCGCTCATGTGGACTTAGGAATTTAGACAAAAACACTCGCACATGGTAGAGAATAAAGAATAATCATATGAAAGTTTTACTTATTACACCCCCTATGACCCAAATGAATTCGCCTTATCCGGCAACGCCGTATTTAAAGGCTTTTTTAAATTCATTGGGCCATGAATCTTTTCAAATAGATTTGGGGCTGGAACTTATCTTGCGGCTTTTTTCAAAAGCGGGACTTAACAGAATAAAAGCAGAGCTCGATAAAAAGTGGAATCAAAAAGAAATGCCTGATTCAGTCCAATTCTTTTTCGATGCTTTCCAAGATTACAATCAGACAATTGATCCTCTTATTCGTTTTTTGCAAGGCAAAGACTCTAGCCTTGCTTTAAGGATCGCAAATAGAAAACTTTTGCCTGAGGGGCCTAGATTTTTAATTTTACAAGAACACGACATTTTGATTTCAAAATTTGGCGAGATGGGTTTACAAGACCAGGCCAAATATATTGGCTCTCTTTATTTGGATGATCTGGCCGATGTAATTAAGTTTGGCCTTGATTCAGATTTTGAATTCTCTCGCTACGGAGAACGATTAGCCTCTTCTCAAAATTCATTTGGTCCGCTCTTTAGTAAGCTGAACTCAAGTTCTGGCTTAATTGATGTCATGCTTGAAGAAATTATTCTTGAAACCAGAAATATTTTTAAGCCTGACGTTGTCGGAATTTCGGTTCCGTTTGCAGGGAATGTTTATGGTGGCCTAAAAGCTTCGCAAATATTAAAGAAGTCTGATCCGAAATTAAAAGTCATAATGGGCGGGGGCTTCGTTAATACAGAACTTCGAAGTTTAAAAGATCCACGGATTTTCAACTTCGTTGATTATCTGGTATTTGATGACGGGGAAAAACCACTCGAACAGCTTTTACTTTTGCTACAGGGTAAAATGACTGAAAAAGATTTGCTTCGAATCAAAATGCTTCAAAATGGTGAAGTAACCGATTTCAACAATTCTGAAATCAAAGACTTGCCGTTCAAAGAAAGCTTAACGCCAGATTATGCGAATTTACGATTAACCGAATATATCTCGATGGTTGAAATGCCAAATCCAATGCATCGAATGTGGTCAGATTTTAGATGGAATAAACTTATTTTAGCCCATGGTTGTTACTGGAAGAAATGCACATTCTGCGATGTTAATTTAGATTACATCGGACGCTTCGAGCCGCAAAAAGCCGAGCGTATTGTTGATCACATTGAAAAAATCATGGCTCAGACTGGTTCAACAGGATTTCATTTCGTCGATGAAGCGGCACCACCGGCATTACTAAAACAATTAAGCCAGGAATTGATAAAGCGAAAAATTAAAATCAGTTGGTGGGGTAACTTACGTTTCGATACTTTGTTTAATGATGAGTTGGCTCAGCTTATGGCTGATGCTGGGTGTGTTGCAGTAACAGGTGGATTAGAAGTCGCAAATCCCAGATTACTTAAGCTTATAAACAAAGGAATTGAAGTTGATAAAGTGGCTAAGGTTACTAAGGCATTTAAAGATGCGGGAATATATGTTCACGCTTATTTGATGTATGGTTTCCCAACGCAAACTGATCAAGAAACCGTCGATAGTCTGGAAGTTGTAAGGCAGCTTTTTGCAAATCAATGTTTAGACTCAGGCTACTGGCACAGGTTCATGGCAACTGCTCATTCTCCTGTTGGAAAAGCTCCAGAAAAATTCGGAATCACCTTGTTAGAATCTGAACCTTCGCCTGAAGGACTCTTTGCTCAGTATGAAATTCCATTTCAAGATCTAACTATAGCAAGTCATGACTCTATGGCTTTTGGACTTCGCAAAGCTCTATATAATTTTATGCACGGTGTAGGTTTGGAAGAGCCTTTAAATTTCTGGTTCGAACAAAAAGTTCCGAAACCCACAGTTAAAAAAGATTTTATCCAGAAAAGTCTTTAGCCTTACTATTACTGTGCAGCAGTTTCGAAAGATGAACTAACAGCTAAACTTTTTGTATAACCGACAACATTTCCAGATTTCTGAGTGAAAACTCTCCAGAAATACTGTTGGTTCGGTTGTAAACTTTTAAGAGCATATTCTGTGTACTCAACTAAATGTTCATTCACTACAAGCCATTTAAAGTTTGGATCAGTCGCAACTTGTAAATGGTACTTTACGCCCTCAACTGGTTTCCATTTCAAAGTGACTTCGTTGCCTTTAGCTTGTGTAAGAAAAGCCGGCTCAAGAATTTGAGTCTGATCAGGGATTTGTGAAAGAGCGGTGTTTGACATTGGCTGCTTGAAAACCTCGTTCCAATCTTTGTGAGCTTTCGCGCCTTCTTTGTGATCGTCTTTAGAACCAGCAGCAAAAGTTAGCTGACATGTCATAGCCAATAGGATCGAGATAAAAAGCTTCATAATATTTCCTCTGCAAAATTTTACGTGTCCTCTTTTTTTAAGGTAAAAAGCATGAAAAAGGAACACGAAACTAGCAGAGGCTTGCTTGTGCAGTATG
>JANPPO010000191.1:0-2657 GCA_031428555.1 Bdellovibrionales bacterium
GCCAAAGTTGATCAAGCTGCTACTTCGGGAGACCCGAAAAAATTTAATTTCCCACGCAGTATGATTCACGATGAAACTTTAGACATGAGCTTCTCAGGACTTAAATCTTCTGCACACCGAATGATCACCGAAATGGGCGAAGAAAAAGTAAAAGAAAATTTAAATGACTTATGTGCCTCGTTTCAGCAAGCGATCATTGATGTCTTATTATCAAAACTAGAAAAAGCCGCTTTCAAAACGAAAATAAAAAAAGTCGTCATTACGGGCGGAGTCAGCGCAAATTCTGGCCTTAGGCAACAAGCAGAAAAGTTAGCGGCTCAAAAAAAATGGGCACTTGCAATTCCACCAATCAGATTTTGTACCGATAACGCTGCGATGATTGGTTTCACCGGAGTTTTGCATCTTCAAGCCGGTGTCAGACATGATTGGAACTTAGGCCCATCGCCCGAATCATGGCCAGGAGATTTTTCCAGATGAGTGATTCAAGAACCCGCGGCCAGCAGGATATTTCAAAATGAGTGATTCAAAAGATAGACTCAATAAAGTTCTTCAAGAAGAGGGAAGAGATCCCAAAAGATCTTTAGGCCAAAACTTTTTAGTAAACGATTCCGTCATTGGTAAAATCATCGCGGCCGTTAATACTTTTGATGCAAAAGAATTAATCGAAGTGGGGCCGGGGCCAGGATCATTAACTTTTTTCCTCACGCAGAAAAATAAGCCACTAAAATTAATCGAGTTAGATCAAGGCTGGGCCGAATACTGGCGCAAAAAAGAACAAAATGTCATCGAAGCCGATGCTCTAAGGATCAACTGGCAAGAACTCATCAAGCCAGGTGTGATGCTCGTTAGTAATTTGCCATACCAAATTTCTTCTTCCATCGTGATCGATCGATGCATGGATCCCGATCCCTTAATGGGAATGGTTTTAATGTTTCAAAAAGAAGTCGCACAAAAGATCCGCGGGCTTCCCGGAACCGATCACTACGGTTTCTTAAGTGTGATGGCCCAAAGTTTTTGGAAAGTCGAAAATGTCACTGATGCCGGCAGCGGGGATTTCTGGCCACCACCAAAGGTTTCGTCACGAGTTTTAAAGTTCGTTCCATTAGAAGTCAGAGTTCCCGAACCACAGAAGTATTTAAAGTTTGTGAAAACCGCTTTTCAGCAGCGACGAAAACTTTTAAAAACTAACTGGCAAGGCCACTTAAATCAAAAAGAAAACGGCTGGGAAATCATAAAAGCCGAGTTGATGAAAATAGGCTTCAAAGAAACATTGCGCGGTGAAGAAATCAACCCGACACAATTCCAAGCCCTCTACAATGTCTGGCGCGCAATTTAGAATAATGAGCGCGCATTTTCGATTATCTCCGAAATGAGTAATTTTGGTCTCTAAAGCAATTGGTAAGAGTTCATGTTCGAATAAACCACAGCTCGCAGGTAAATTACTCATTTCGGATATATTCGGAATATCGCTAGTGATAGTAAAGAATCGTTTAAATTAGCTCATTCCTCGCGCGGGAAAAGTAGAATCAACTTCTCTTATAAATGGAAAAGTGGGATTAGATTTTATCGTTCCAATTTACGGGAGTAGTTTTGCCGGATGACCAATCTTCGCGAAGTATTCCATACTTAACCGTGTCATAATTTTTGCCGTCAACTGCTGGCCAGTCTTTTCGAAAGTGACCTTCCTTTGCGTAGCCAGAAGATTCGAAGACTTTTCGCATCGAAGTATTATCAGCTCTAGTTGTGCCTGCGATTCGATCAAGCGTAGGATACTTTTCGAAAAGATATTTCGTTAGCCATTTGACTGCGATTTTGCCTGTGCCTTTTCCTCTTTGACTGGCGCGAATGCGTAAATCAAAAAGTGGATGTCCATCATCGACATCATCTAGATCAAAAAGGCGTATAAATCCGATTTCATTATTTTTTTCATCAAGAATCCAGAAGCATTGATGATTGCTACCATCAAAACTTCCTTCTTTGATCATGGAAAGAACTTTATCTCGAGTTAATCGAGTATTAACATGAAAAGGCCATTCTTCAGAAATAAGGAAGGCCAAAAGGCCGTCCTGATCTTGAGGAAATGACAAAGGTACAAAAACAAGTTTCATCGAAAGAAGACTTATCGGCAAAGTTCGGCGATTTGTTCGTCTGGGAATCTGTGCTTTAAATCTGTCGCACACTTCGCAGTTTTCGAAGTTAAAGCAGTTTCGCAAATGTCAGCTATGATTTGATCACTGAAGCGGTGCTTTAAATCAGTTGCACACTTAGCGCGCTCTTTCGATTCTGCACCGGAACAGATTTGACCCACTAACTCATCGGGGAATCTGTGCTTTAAATCTGTCGCGCATTTTACTGGTTCCATGCTAGGAGCGCGTGAGCAGATTTTTGCTACGATTTCGTCTGAAAATCGGTGCTTTAATTCGCGGGCACATTTAGCGGTCATTTCTGGATTAGACGGCTTCTGTTGATTCGGAAGACATGTGTAAACAACGCCTTCGCGGACAAGTTCAAAACCACTAGCTGACCAAGAAAATTGGCCAACAGCAAGAGAAGTAAGTAATATGATGATTGAAATTTTCATTTTTTCTCCGAAGATAAATTTATTGTTCTATGGGTGCGTTTACGATTAGGTCACAAGCAAGTTCAGCCATTTCTTG
>JANPPO010000192.1:0-3989 GCA_031428555.1 Bdellovibrionales bacterium
AGATAACGGGTACCCAGGCAAGTGTCGCGATCGGCACAAAAATAGACTCTCTTTTCCCGTTCTGGGTAGATGATACTCGAAGACTTAAAGACTGCATTACTGGAATTCCAAGTGTCTCGACCAATATTCACTACGTCATTCCAGCACTAAAAAAAGAATACCGCCTTGAACTTAACTATATACCCTTCACGATGGGTGAAGACTGTCCAGCAAGGGGGCTCATTCTTTTTAAAGATATGACAAAAGAATTTGAAATGAATAGAAAACTAATTGATTCAGAAGCTCGTTTTAAGAACATGGTTGATGCTGCTCCTGTTTTGCTTTGGCTTACAAGCGAGGACGGAAGTTGTACTTACGTTAATCAAAGTTGGCTGGACTTCACTGGCAGAAAATTAGAACAAGAACTCGGTATGGGCTGGAGCGACGGCATCCACCCGGAGGACCGAGATCGATGTATTCACGAAATATTTAATGAAATTAAAGCTCATAGGGCATTTGAAGTAGAATATAGATTGCGGAATCGTTGCGGGAACTATCGTTGGGTTATGGCTCGAGGAATACCTCATTATAATCATGAAGACCGATTTTCCGGCTTTGCCGGATCTTGTATCGATATCAATGATCACAAGATTTTAGTAGACGATCTTCAAGGGGCGAAAACCGCAGCGGATACCGCAAGTGTCACAAAGACTCAGTTTTTAGCTAATGTAAGTCACGAAATCAGAACTCCGCTTGGAATCATTTTAGGATTTGCCGATGTTCTGCGAAACGATAATATCGCAGAAGAAGAAAGAATGGGTCTTCTTGATCGTATATTAAAAAATGGAAATCAACTTCTCCATTTAGTGGATGATATTTTAGACGTTTCAAAAGTTGAAGCCAACAAATTTGAAATCGAACTGCTTCAGTTTTCATTAGAAGATTTTATAAAAGAGATTAACGAGCTCTTTGAATTGAAATGCCAAGAAAAGGGTTTAGAATTCAAGACAGTAAAAGCTATCGACTTGCCCGAATTTGTCAAAGCCGATCCTACACGAATGCGCCAGATATTAACAAATATAATTGGGAATGCGATTAAATTCACCCCGACTGGTAGAATTGAGCTGCAAATACGCACTTATCCAATCAAAGATAAACTATGCCTAACATTTGAAGTTATAGATACCGGCACAGGAATAGATTTATCTTCGTCCGAAAAAATTTTTAAACCCTTTAGCCAAGTAGATTCGTCAACAACGCGAAAATTTGGCGGCACAGGCTTAGGACTTCACTTATCGCGAAAACTTGCAAGAATTCTAGGTGGAGATTTAGAGCTCGTAAAAAGTGAACTCAGCATTGGAAGCACCTTTGCTTTTCATGTACCTGTTGAAGTTGTTCAAGCAAAAGATAACCTGACAACTCATTCCGTAAAATTAGATGAAAAAGAATCTTTTAAAGATCTAAAAGGTTCTCACATCTTGATTGTTGATGATGCGGAAGAGAATCGAATGTTGATAGGAAGGTATCTAAAACCTTACGAAACTCTGCTAGACTATGCACAAAATGGTGCAGAGGCGGTCGAAATGACCCATAAAGAAAATTTTGATTTGATATTAATGGATATCCAGATGCCAGTGCTTGATGGCTATGGAGCAATAAAGAAAATTAGATCCTACGATACCTCGACTCCAGTCGTGGCACTTACTGCCCATGCACTCAAAACAGAAAGAGAACACTGTCTACAAGCTGGATTTAATGAACATGTGACAAAGCCACTCAATAAGCAGAAGCTCATGTCTTTGATTTCACAGTTAGTCAGTCAAAGAAAATCCAATCTTATGTCAAAGACCTAGAATTTTTGGTCCCTAGACGCGGGAATTATGCCACCTGTCGTATTCTTAGAAGGATTTTAAGAATAGTTAAGATGGTATTTGGATTGCAACATAGATTTACAAGAACAACGAAGAACATGAATTCCAAAGTTTATTCCCACGGAAGGGGTTATAATGGAAAATTTGTCGCCATTTTTTAATACAGAAAAAGCAAATCGCAAAACAGCACGAAAGGTATTGATTGTCGAAGATGATCTTTTCCTCGCTGCAATTGTTGGCCGAGCTGTTTATGACATTAATGCTGATTGTGATATTGATTGGGCAACAAGTTTAGAACAAGCCCTCGAGAAAATGATTAAAGGAATAGACCAAATCGGGCAAAGTCCTTACGAGCTTGTTATAGCAGACATTATGCTGAACGGCCGGGGGACTGGGCTCGATCTTTGGAAAGTATTTTGCCGAACATACCCAGAAGTTCCTGTGATGATTATGTCTTCACTACCACAGAATGAAGTCTTCGAAGCAATTGGAGCGGATGAGCAATCCAACTTTAATTTTCTGAAGAAGCCTTTTTCTATGGGTGACCTCAAAACTAACATCAAAGAAATCTTCGTCTAAGAACTACAGGGATGTTTATGACTAAAATTAGAATGTTTTTATTTATTTTTTTATTAGCGATTACAGCTTACTCAAAGGATATGACGGCTGTTGAAAATGCGGAACAAAAACGAAATCAATGTGAAATGAAGTTAAAGGATAGTTTCGCTAGAGGGGATCAAAATCATGGAAGATAGATTATTAATTAAAAGCGCTGAAGATCAGGTGCAACTACTCGATCTCTTCTTACTGAAGAGTGCGACTGAATGGCTTGAAAAACAAAACTGGATCTCTTCCCCTTATGGAGGGGACAACTATTTAGAGGATATGATTTTTAGAATCAAAGTTCTAAGTGGAAAAGAATGGGAAACTGTTTTTCAAGAAGGAAAGCTGCCTTACGATTTAGCGCAAATGAAAGAATATTTTGAGATGTTAAAAACGATAGATCCAAGTATTAAAGTTTTCTGTGATGGCGTGCTGACTAGTTCTTCCAACCGTAAAGAACCGGCAAATCTCACACCTTAAGGGTCTGTAGCTCATACCTTCGAAGCTTTCACTTCTCTCCAAGTGATGTGAGTCTGTACAGGTATTATAAAATGCTGCAGCTCTTTCAATCAAAAGGAGGCTCTTGAGGGGCCTCCTTTTTCTTTAGTAGATATCAGTTTTCCATTTGCGATCAGGCGTATTAGTTTCAACTCTTTCGATATCAAAATAAAGCCGCCCAATTTCCCGCCCGTCAGTCGTTTCAACTTTCACGCGCCAATCCCCTGCTGTGAAATTCTTTTTCACTGTGTAACCTCTAAAGCCTTTTGCGCGGCCACCTTGGATTCGGATAGGAATTCGGTCGCTACTAATCCACCCCTGCTTTGGATCGTAAGTATTCCAATTGAGAATGACCTGATCATCAAAGCGGCTCGGAGAAAAGATCTGAACAAAAAATACAACGGAATCACCGGGCTCGGCTTTGAAGCTTTGAGCACCGGATTGCCAGAATTTGTAAGAAGGTCTGTCGTAGCGAAGAAGGTAACTTCCCTGCTGAACTTCCAGGCTGTGATAAACACCCATTCCGGTAACTGAAATCGGCACTGGCGGGATCCAACCTAAAAAATAGAAAAGAACAAACAGCCCAAGAACTCCCATTGCTGGTGCGACGATAAATTTTCTAACGATTTTAGGATCACCTACTGCCCGCTCGAGCTTTCTAAATACAAGACCAAAAGTTAAAAGTGTCAGGCCAATTGATGCGATAAATGGCAGCCAACCCACAAATCCAACGAGAACCGGAATCAACAATGAGTAAAATGAAAATAAGCAGATCACATAAAGACCAACTTTGATGTTCACAGCACTTTTCTGAACTGACTTAAGTTCATTCGCAATCATAAGCGCTAAAAGCACCACGACGAAAACAATCGAAGTAAACATCGACGAACTTTTCAAGAAGAATAGCGAATAAATGCTAAGTAAACTTCCTAAGAAAAAATGAACAATGGGCTTTCGGTAGGCCCAAAAAGTTAAAAATCTTTTTGGAGCAAACTTTTCAAATTGAGCTAAAAAATCATAGTACAACAAGGCTCCAAT
>JANPPO010000193.1:0-2517 GCA_031428555.1 Bdellovibrionales bacterium
GAACAGGAGCAGGCGGCTTTTTTGAAGGAGCTTTAAGCTTCTTCTTTGTCGCCGAAATCACCGATGGCTTCAACGGGGCAGCCTTCGATTGCTTCTTTAACAGCGGACTCTTCTTCTGGGCTTTCTGGCTGTTTCGAGACAAAGGCATGTCCGTCCTCTTCGTGCATAGTAAAGTTCTTTGGGGCAGATAAAACGCAAGCGTCACAAGCGATACAAGATTGGTCAACGAAGACCTTTCCTTGAGCGTTGTCTTTCCATTTCATTTTTAAATCAGCCATTAAGAGCACTCCATTAGGGTCCATCAGCGGTCCAATTGGGGTTTAGGACTTTACGAGGGCCCAATATAAGCGAAATTTGAGTCATTTTCCAAGTCCTTTGTCGCAATTTAACTCGAACGAGACTGGCCAGATCTCGATCTACTGCGTCCTCTATGGGAAACTTAAATATTGGAGGTTGCCCATGGAAGGTCCCCGTCAGCTAAATGAATCAGAATGGCCACACTTGGTGAAGTTTTTAACCCATTCTTTGCGTCCTGAGCATAACTGGTCGATTGAAAACGAATATCCTACGGCTTTAAATCTGCAAAATAGACATAATATTCGAGTCATGACTGACCAAAATCAGATCGTGTCACATGCAGTTGTAAGACCCATGGTGATCAAATCTCCGCATATTATTTTCAAAGTTGCAGGTATTGGCTCTGTTGTAACTCATGAAAGTTATCGAAACCAGGGTTTTAGCCAACAGGTTCTGACAGATTGTCTAAAAATCGCAAATGATCAGAAATGTGATTTAGCGATTCTTTGGACTCACCTCCACGACTTCTACCGTAAAGTGGGTTTTGAATTAGCCGGCACTGAAATGAGTTATACATTTCAAGAAGAGTTCGCAGCTCCCAGAGCAGGCCTCAGATATTCTTCTGATAAAAATGTTTCTCCAGAGGCTTTGAATCGAATTTATGCTCAACATACAGTTGGTTCAGTTAGAACTCCTGAAGAGATTAGACAGTACTTAAAAATTCCACACACGAAAATTTATACTGCGTGGAATGCGGATAATACTTTAGCAGCATTTGCTGTCGAAGGAAAAGGCGCTGATCTCCAAAACTATATTCACGAATGGGGGGGGCTTGTTCCTGATCTAGTTTCTTTGATGAGTTATATCAGAAAAGAAAAGAAGCAGGCCTTCACACTGATTACTCCAGTTCACGCGACTAATTTAAACAAACAATTAGAAGAAATCAGCACCCGTTTTGATGGTTATTTAGGAATGATCAAAATCGTCGATGAGCTTGGTTTCTTTGGAAAAGTAAAACGTGCTTTCAGAGCTCAAGGTGTTTCTGATTTTGTTTTAGAAAGACGTGGGCAAGGTTACTTATTCGGAGTTGGCCCAGATCTTCTGATCGTTGACCGCGAACACGATATCGTAAAGCTGCTATTTGGTCCGGCAGACTATTCTATTTTAGGATTTCAAAATGAAGCCACTGTTCCAAAACTTAATAAAATTCTTCCTCTCCCATTTTGGGTATGGGGTTGGGATTCGGTCTAAAAGCCCAAAAAAAGGGCTCTCAAAAGGGCTCAAAAAAGGTTAACGAAATGATAAATGTTTTAAAAACTGCTCTATTTGGACTTTGCTTTTTAACTCTGACGTCTTGTTTAGAAGAGCCTAAAGAGAAAAAAGAAGCTCCCTTTAGTGAGGCCGATTACGAAAAAGTAATTGATGATATCGTAGGTCCCGAAACGATTGTTCCAGAAGCTATCAAAGTTGGCGACAAAGATGTGATGGTTGAATCATTACGAATTGCAAACTCCATGACTCGCGAAAGATTTCGCCGTGAATTAACTGTTTTGGAAGCAGTCAAAAATGGAAATCAAACTCAATATAAATTCCAAGTAAAAGTGATTCAAAGAGACGATCAGGGCAATCCCCAGCCACCCGTAACAACTATCAGAACTTTGGTTCTGACATTAACAGATGAAGGTTATTATCAGTTCTTTGGCGATGGTACGGAATACACTGTTTTCTCGTGGGACTTCTTAGTTGGATTGCGCGGCTTTTGCTCGAGTTACGAAACAGAAACCAGCATTATCAAAATGACCTGCTCAAGTTTGACTGTGGCAGCTGCGAATTTTGGACCGCAGAATATCCCTGTCCGTAAGTTAGCCCTTAACCGATCTTTTGAAGTAAAAGATAAAGCGACCGGAGCAGTTGAAACTGGCAAGCTTCGTTACGTGATTCAAATTGGAACTCAGGTTCAGGAAATCTCAAAAGTGTTAAGCTTCTGTGTAGAAGGCTTACAGAAATTTGATAATGCTATTTATCAGTTAGCAAATTGTAATAATGTTGAGTCCTTCTAGGACTTTTGCTACACAAGAGCTATGAAGAACCCTAAAAAAGTAGCTCTTGTTTTATCTGGTTGCGGTAATCGCGACGGAACTGAAATCACTGAAGCTGTTTCCTTACTTATCGCCCTTGCTCAAGAAGGTGCGACTGTTTCTGGTTTTGCTCCTGACATCG
>JANPPO010000194.1:0-4559 GCA_031428555.1 Bdellovibrionales bacterium
GTCCAAATAATTTGTATGCAAATGCATTAACGAGCTCTCAAAAGACTGCTTAACCTGAACTGCGATAGCAGCATTAGGATCATAGGGCAAACGATGATCCTGACCCCTTTGAAAAGTAAATTTTGTCTGCAGAAAAAGCTCAGAGCGAGTGACCTCTGACTGTCGAATGCCTTCTCCTACTCCAGCTTCGTTATAATGCTTTCTTTGGTTTGCCGTATCGATTCCTCGAAATCCTGCAGCCAATGCCGCACTTACACATGCTTGAGTGGATTCTTCCTTCCATGCGGTTCCGTAAAGAAATTTTGGCACAGTCATTTGAAGCTCCCTAGTTTCGAGACTTGTTTAGTCCCCAAGTTAGAAACATTAGCGAACTATTTAAGATTATTCATTAATAAAGATCAACCCCGTTCGCCCCTTTTTAAAGCTTAAGTTGACAGATGGCACGTGCATACTGACTCTAAAAGAATGCCGCGAGTTTCTATTATTATACCGGTTTTCAACCGGGCTGAATCCTTAGTTCGAGGTTTAATTTCTTTGCAACAGCAGACGTTCAAAGACTTCGAAATTTTGGTAATAGATGACCATTCGACTCAAGACCTGCAGCCTTGCCTTGGGTGGTTTTTAGTTAAATACTTAAAAACCGTTGGTAAAGGCGTAAGTGCGGCAAGAAATACAGGCATTCGTGCATCAACTTCAGAATTCATCGCATTTCTTGATTCAGATGACGAATGGCTTCCCGCTAAACTCGAAAAGCAAATCGCGTATCTTTCTTCGAATCCCGCTTGCTCGTTTGTTCACACCAACGAAATTTGGATTCGCAATGGTCAAATCGTTAAACAAAACTCCAAACAAGAAAAGTTTGGAGGACATATTTTTTCTCTGTGTACGAATCAATGTGTGATCGCCGCCTCCAGCGTCTTACTCCGAAGAAAGTTACAAAACAGTGTCGGTCTTTTTGATGAAGACTTCCCCGTTTGCGAGGACTTCGACCTCTGGTTGAGAGTTTCCGCAACCGAAAATATCGGTTTTTTGAACGAAGCCCTGACAATCAAACATGGCGGTCACAAAGATCAACTTTCAAGGCAATATCATTCAATGGATTTGTGGCGGGTTCGCGCCTTAGTTAAGCACTTAGAAAATCAAAATTTGAGCCCAATAGAACACGTAGCACTTCGCAGTAACTTAAAAAATAAGTGCGAAATTTTACTAAAAGGTTTTGAAAAACATCAGAACTTCGAAAGCCTCGCGGAAGTTCGCAAATATCTTAGCTTGGCTTAAAAGGGAAACTTCAAAGTTGCGATTGCAGGCCTAATTCCGGTATGTTATTTTACCGCAATGAATTCAAATGAAAATTACTCAGCTGCCGCAGACAACAACAAAGGCCCCATACTGGAAATTCTGAAAAAATATATTCGGGGCGAAAAACGCTTATTGGAAGTTGGCAGTGGCACCGCTCAACATGCAGTACATTTTGCAAAGCACTTTCCATTATTAAAGTGGGTCACCTCTGACGTAGCCGAAAATCGTTCAGCAATTAATTCTGTCTTAGTAAGGGAGAAGCTCACTAACCTATCCGGCCCAGAAAAACTTGAAGTAGGCGAAGATGACTTCCCCAAAGGATCTTTTGACTTTGTTTATACAGCAAACACTCTCCACATCATGAGCTGGAAAGAATGCAAAACACTATTTAAACTTCTTGGAAAAAGACTTCGCGAAGGATCCATGGTCTTCTTTTATGGGCCTTTCAAATATAAGGGTGATTTTACAAGCCCCAGTAACGGCGAGTTCGATGCTCATTTGAAAGAGCAAAACATAAAAAGTGGCATCAGAAGCTTTGAAGATGTTGAAAAAAACATGACTGATTATGGATTTAAATTAGTAAATGATCACGAGATGCCAGCAAACAATAGACTGCTCGTATTTGCCCGTGAAGCTTTTAAGAAAACAGTGAAATCGAATTAAATTCCATAAGAATGATCTTCTAGAAAACTAAAAGGAAAATCATGGGACCGCTTAGTGTGATGAGTAGCACGATGCTTTTTGTTTTGGCGACTCAAGTGTCAAATCAACCGAGCTATTTAAATCCGGAATTGGATCGTAAGTTAACTCAAGCTTTGCAAAAGACAATGCCGCGTTTTGCTTGCAATCTTTCACATAGATGGAACAAGAAAATCAGAAAAGTGGTGAATGGCGTCGTCAGCGAAGTTGAGATCACTTCAACTCCGGGTTCAATTGTGGCAGCACCTCATTCAAAAGATCCCGATTATATTTTTCATTGGATACGTGATTCTGCTCTCGTCACGAGCACGTTATCTCGAGTTCTTCCTTACATGGAAAATAATGAAGAAACTAAAAATTTAAAAAAAATACTGAATGATTATGTTTCATTTTCTCGAGCTCTGCAAAGCATTCAATCACCCGCCTCCTTAGGAGAAGCCCGCTATCATATCGATGGATCACGTGATTTGACACCGGGTTGGAATACTCCTCAAAATGATGGGCCCGCATTACGAGCTCTTACCTTGCTAAGAGATCTCGAGATTGGAAAATCATTCTTAACGGAGTCTGAAAAAAATAAAAGAATTGATGTCATTAAAACTGATCTTGATTACATTACAAAAAATTATCTTCAAGCCAGTTTTGACCCTTGGGAATACGTGAAGGGTCAACATTTCTATGTGCGTCTCGTGCAAATGGGTGCTCTTGAAAAAGCTCTTCAAGTTCTGCGCATGGAAGAACCATCCAAAGAAATTTCCAAAGAAACTAAAGCGACTTGGAAGAAAACAGCGCAGAGTTTACGGAAACTTTTATCTGCTCACTGGAATTTAGAAAAAGATTTTTATTCCTTTAGCGTCGGACCTGTTTTTACTTCTGACCTTAAAGAAGTTCCGCAACCAGGCCTGGGACTCGACGCCTCTATTGTTTTAGCTGTTAATCATGCCCATCGTTTAGGAAAGAAATTCACTTCCCGGGATGATAAATTGCAATCAACAGTTTTAAAAATGGAGAAACATTTTCGCCAATCGTACGCGATTAATCATGAAACCAGTGTGGGGAAAATCGGTCCCGCATGTGGACGTCATCCTGGCGATGGGTATTATGGCGGCCACGCTTGGTTTGTCGTGACGTCTGCTTTTGCTGAACACTATTTTAATCTCGCTGAGTTTTATTCTCGGGAAAACAAAAAAGATTTAAAAATAACACGACTTAATCAAGAAGCTTTCAGCGAGATTCTGGGAAGGCCGTTAGCTATTGGTGAAAACATCATGGTTCCAAAATATAAAAAAGAGACCCTTAGGAAAATAATCATTAAAGGCGAAGCTTTTCTAGAAACAATGCTGAAAGCAATTCCCGCAGATGGTCGTATGGCTGAACAATTCGATCAAAATAATCGTTCTCCAATTGGTGCGACTAATCTAAGTTGGAGCTATTCTTCTTTTCTATCTGCTTTATTAGCCCGAGAAAATATAATGCGTTCAACAATTAAATTTTCCGAAGTTTCGTTTTCTTGTCATAACACTGATTCTCAGTAGACTTCTTATTTCGGGTCCCGTTTCGAGATCAGGAAACGAGGAACTTCAAGATTCGCTCTCCAGACATTTGAATATCTAGCCAGACATCTCCAATTTTTTGTGTAAGCGATAAATTGCTGCTATGGCGATAATATCTTTAGCTAGTTCTGCTGTTATCGCCACCATGTTGCAGGACTTTCTTGTTGGGTTAATCCGAGAAAGGCCCAAGCAGCGTTCGATGTGTAAAGGTAAGAAATATTATCCGAAAACTTAACGGCTCCATTCCCATAGGTAAAATCAGGATGGTACTCGAATTGAAATTCGCGAAAACGACCTTTTAAATTATTCTGAATAATCGTATCAATTCCTAAACCCTTCAATCCCATCAAAAGCCAAGAGGACTGGCTTGTTTCAGCGTCAGTTTGTGGCGGCACTAAGACACTATAAGTATCACCTTGAATCCATGTTTTTGCAGTCGCCAAAGCAGCTGAACCATTGGTCAATACCCCGTTACCGAAAACCCAAGTACACCATCCTTGAGTAAATCCATAGTTAGTTGTTGTATCGAGTGTTTTGACTCCGCCCATGGGACCAAAAAGTGCGATGGAATATATATTTCGACCAGAATCAAAATAGGTACTATCAAAATTATTTTTTATTTGATCTGCATAGGTTTTGTATTTTTTCGTACCCGTCAAAGAATAGGCTGCCATCAAACCCATGTAGACATCGCATTGGCCTGCACTGTATTGCGCTTCAAAAAGCGTCCACCCAATTCCATTTTTATATTGATAACTCGAATAGAAAAATCCATTGGTGGCATCGTAGTTATTCGCAATAAGCGCGTCGATCCCACTTACAACCTTAGACTTCACTGAATTAATAAACGCAGTATCGTCTGGGAAAAGTGATGCATAGATTGCAAGCCCCACTGCCGGAAAACTTTGAGGAGCATCAATACTGCGAATCGCGGTTATCGAGGGAGTCAAACCCGTATAATAATCATTAACTGATGGACAATAGTTATTGATACAACTGGCTCCTGAA
>JANPPO010000195.1:0-1863 GCA_031428555.1 Bdellovibrionales bacterium
GGAAAAGTAAAAAATTACGCTGCTAAAACTTGGTGGGATCACTGGCTCGATATCACTTTAAGATTACGTGAAAAACGAGTTCAAGCTCAGCGCGCTACAGGGACTTTTTATCTTGGTTTGGCTGTTTACGGACTTCTAGCTCCACACGTTGATATGGTGGGCGCTGTGTCTGGTTACAACGATAATACTTTGTTCACAAGTAGCCTTATGTATTTTTCTGCTTGGGCAACTATTGGAACTCTAAAGCTTTCGATGGCTTCAACTAAAATGGTTGGAATGTTAAAAGATACAATTGCGTTTCTTGAAAAGGGCACGCCGATTCCAGAGCAACGCAAGACTCTGTCTGAAAAATTAATGGAGATTCCTGTTAGTATTGCAAGAACATGTAAGGGCTGGTTCGCTTCGAAGAAGTAACTATGAATAAAAAATCGTTGGTCTTTTTATTCATAACTTTATTTCTTGGTGAAAAAGTTCTAGCTGAGAAAGAATCCTGCCAGGACCGAGTTCTAGTTGCAGCAGTCGGGGATATTCTTATCCACGATGCTCAGCAGGTAGAAGCGCACAAAAGTCCTGAAAGATTTTTTTCACTTTGGAAAACGGTCGCGCCGTATATAAATGCTGCAGATGTAGCTTATGGAAATCTTGAATCTCCAGTCGCCTTAGGAATTAATGGCGAAGGGAAAGACTTCGGAGACATTGGTTTCACTTACGACCGCAAAGTTTATAGCGGCACGAATATGCGATTCAATTTTCATCCTCAGGTTATTTCCGATATTCAAAAGTTGGGGCTTGATATCGTATCAACCGCAAATAATCATGCGCTCGATCGCAAGTCGATCGGAATCGACAGAACAAATCTTGAATTAAAAAAACAGAATATGCTTTTCACTGGAACCCGAATGTCTGATGGAACAGGCGACTGGGGACAGGGCACACGCGTGAAGGGCAAAAATATATATTGGCTTTCGTGCACTGAACATTTGAATGGCCATCCCGATCATCGCAATCAAGTTTTAAAATGTTTTGCGAACGAAAATGAAATCGTAAGTCTAGTACAAAAAGCTCAAAGTCAGTTTGATGCTGTGATTTTACTTCCGCATTGGGGAAGTGAATACGTTCAAACTCCGAATGCTCAGCAAAGAAGATGGGCCCGAAAAATGGCGAACCTTGGTGTTACTGCCATCGTCGGCAGCCACCCTCACGTCATGCAACCAGTTGAAAGAATCGGACAGACGCTTGTCGCTTACTCATTGGGAAATTTCGTCGCTTGGCAAAAGGGAACAGAAAGAAAAACTTCGGTCGTTCTCTATTTAAATCTAAAAGAAGACCGATACGGAAAGCTTCAAGTTTCTGACTATAAAGGACTTCCAGTTTACCGAGTGGGGCAAATCATTTATCCAGCTATCAATAGATTAGACTCAGCAGCGATGCACTATGTCTCGAAACATTTGGGTCGTGAAAATATCGTCATGGGCCAAGATTTCGATCAAATTACCCGTTGCAAGTAGCAGGGGATTTTGGTCCAATTTCCATATGAGAAACACATGTTACATAATACTTATTCTTGCTTTATCGGGCTGCGCTTCTAAACCTTTCATCGATCACGACGACATCAAAGTCACTCGAGACGAACCCTCAAAATCTTGTAAAGATATGGGCGCCATCGAAGTGCGAAGCATTTCGCTCAAAGTAGATGAAAAGAAATTATTGGAAGAGCTCAAGACCGAAGCCCGCAAAAAAGGCGCAGACTATGTAAAGGTCGACACTCTGGGCGCACAAAACACAGCGATCCGCGGCCAAGCGTATAACTGTAATTAAAAAAAGGTGAGCCTAGCCGGCCGCAAGTCCACTTTGCTTGGCGGG
>JANPPO010000196.1:0-2941 GCA_031428555.1 Bdellovibrionales bacterium
AATCGCTCCCCGCACTGGCGTCATTGTCAGCGCAGGTCTTGGAGGACTTCCTTTCATCGAAGAACAACATACAAAACTTTTAGAAAAAGGCCCAGGCCGAGTCAGCCCCTTTTTCATCCCGTCAGTTATTTCTAATTTAGCCTCTGGCCAAATCAGTATTACTTACGGTGCGAAGAACGTGAATTATTCAATCACTAGTGCTTGTGCAACTGGCGTTCACTCGATCGGTGAAGCTTTCCGTTACATCATGTACGGTCACGCAGATGCGATGATCGCAGGCGGAACTGAAAGTACAGTTTGCCCAATGGCGATTGCAGGATTCTCGAACATGCGCGCACTTTCAACTCGAAATGATGATCCTTCTCGCGCAAGTCGCCCTTTTGATGAAGGCCGCGACGGCTTCGTATTAGGCGAAGGTTCTGCCGTCCTCATTTTAGAAAGTTTGGAACACGCCGTAAAACGCGGTGCTAAAATTTTAGCTGAAGTCACAGGCTACGGCGCAACTGCGGATGCATACCACATGACTTCACCTGGCCCAGGCGGCGAAGGCGGAGCACGCGCAATGGCTCTCGCAATTCAAGAAGCGGGAATTAAACCTTCAGACATTCAGCACATCAATGCTCACGCAACCTCAACTCCGGTTGGTGATGGTTTAGAAACTCAAGGCATGAAAAGGGTTTTCGGCGATCACGCAAAAAAACTTTGGGTATCAGCAACGAAATCTATGACAGGTCACTTATTGGGTGCCGCGGGTGCTGTTGAAAGTGCCTTCTGCGTGCAAGCTCTTGTTGATCAAATGGTTCCACCAACGATCAATTTAGAAAAGCCAAGTGCTGACTGCGATTTAGACTACGTACCTCATGAAGCACGTAAGGGCCGCATCGACCACGTTCTTAATAATAGTTTCGGTTTCGGCGGAACAAACGGAAGCCTAGTTTTCTCAAAATATAAAGAGTAGAAACAAAAAAGTGAAAGTCCACTTTTCTTGTCGATGGCGCGTTAATTAATACGCAGAACTTCGAACCCATTTCCCAAACCCAATCTTTTGTTCTGACCGCCACGATGGTGCGGGCGGCGAGCCGGGCAGATAGCGTTCACACGGATGAATGCATCCCCTTATCAAGCATTCACTGCTCTAAGAACCATAAACATCGCACTGGCCATCTGTCTTAAGCAGTTGCAGGTAGCACGTGATGCATCCGTCCATGAGAGGGCTCCTTGGACGGCCATCGTGGCCGTCCAACCCAAAGACTTCGGAGGCACTCTCTGATTTATTCAGATTCCGTTTCTGACACGGCGTCGACAAGAAAAGTGGACTGTCACCTTTTCTTTTTTTTTGGGATAGAGTTTTAACCATGAACAAAGAAATCATGATCGCATCTGATCACGCGGGTTTTGAGCTTAAGAATCAAATTGTTGCCACTCTCAAAGATATAAACTGGAAAGATATGGGGCCTCACTCGAATACATCAGTGGACTACCCCGATTTCGCTGATCACATCGGAAAGTTTATTCAAGATCATCCCAACGAAAAAGCTGTGCTGATTTGCGGCTCAGGTCAGGGCATGTGTATGCGGGCGAATAAGTATTCGAATGTACGTGCGGCACTTGTTTACAATCCAGAAATTACGCAGCTTTCACGAGAACATAATGATGCGAACGTTCTTTGTATTGGTTCGCGCTTCATGGATTTTGATCAGGCGCAAAAAATAATTAAGATTTTCTTTGAGACTCCATTTGCGGGTGGACGTCATCAGCAACGAGTGGACAAAATAAAAGCTCCCTTAAGATAAATAAACCTCTTTCTTCTTTTACAAGTCGGAGTAAAAAATATGGCCTGGACATCAAATCAAACTTTACAAGAAACTGATTCCGAACTTTTTAAAATGATCGAACACGAAAACGAGCGCCAGAAAACGGGACTCGAAATGATCGCAAGTGAAAACTATGCTTCTCGTGCTGTGATGCAGGCACAGGGAAGTATCCTGACAAATAAATATGCTGAGGGTTATCCTGGCAAACGCTACTACGGTGGTTGCCATTACGTTGATCAAGTTGAAACGATGGCCATTGAAAGAGCAAAAAAACTTTTTGGCTGCGGCTATGCGAATGTTCAACCTCATAGCGGATCGAATGCAAATATGGCAGTTTACTTAGCGGCTTTAAAACCTGGTGACACAATATTGGGAATGGATTTGTCTCATGGTGGGCATTTAACCCATGGAAGTCCTGTTAATTTTTCGGGACTTCTTTTTAAGGCGCACGGATATAAACTTGATCCTGCAACGGGAAGATTAAATTATGAATTGATTCGTGCAGCTGCTCGCGAAGTGAAACCTCAACTTTTAATTGCGGGCTATAGTGCTTATCCCCGATTTTTGGATTTTGCTAAATTTAAAGAAATTGCTGACGAAGTTGGAGCCACTTTATTAGTTGATATGGCTCACTTTGCGGGGCTTGTTGCGACGGGGGCTCACCCGTCTCCATTTCCGTATGCCGATTATGTTACATCGACAACTCACAAAACCTTGCGTGGCCCAAGAGGCGGAATCATCTTAACGAACAGTGAAGAAAAAGCGAAAACGATGAACTCAAAAATTTTCCCAGGCATTCAAGGGGGACCGCTTGAGCATGTGATTGCTGGAAAAGCGGTTGCCTTCGGAGAAGCACTTCAACCCGGATTTAAAACTTATATCGAGCAAGTTATTAAAAATGCAAAAGCTTTAGCTGAAGGAATTCTTTCTGAAGGTTACAGCTTAGTGACTGGTGGAACAGATAATCATCTTCTTTTACTTGATTTATCAGACACGCAAGTCACAGGTAAACAGGCCGAAATTTCTTTGGATGAGGCTGGAATTACGGTGAATAAAAATACTGTGCCGAATGAAAAAAGATCTCCGTTTGTCACAAGTGGAATTCGAATCGGGACACCCGCGCTAAC
>JANPPO010000197.1:0-4559 GCA_031428555.1 Bdellovibrionales bacterium
AAGATAAACGGGAGTTTCCAGATGAAACAGTTTTTTGTAGTCGCGAGTGCTTTTTTCGTAATTTTACTACCAGCCTTTGCCCAGTCGAAAAGCGGCAAGTCGGGCGCTAGCGGTTTCTATGTTGAGGGAACCTTTATACCCAAAGTCGTTGGATTTACTGATACCACAAGTTTTCCGGGTACACCTGGAGCCGCAAAAGAAACTGGTTCAGGTATTGATTCGAAAGCCACCTTTGGTTACGTTTTTGGCGGCGCTTGGTTTGTAGGTTTAACTGCAAATTCTTATTCCCTGGCAACAAAAAGAAGCAATCGTATTGGCGGCGATGAAGGTTTAAAGCAAAAGACCGAGAGTTCACAAGTGGGTGCTACCGTTGGCTATCTAAATAATAACTGGCGATTTATGCTCACTTCATACCTTTCTGGTGAAAAATCTGTGCATACAAAAGGATTTGATGAGACGGGTCCAACCGGTGATCTTACTTTTAAAAATAAAGATGTGACGGGGAATGAAATTATATTTGGCTACACATTTCCGGTTTCCGCAAACTTTGGAATTGGTCCAAGTTTAGTCTATAAAAGTATTAGTTACGGCAAACAGTCGAAGGTTAACCAACTGAATCCGACTGAAAATTATCCCTACACTTCGCTTTTCAGTGATGCCACGGAAACCAATCTTGATATCTTGATTTCCCTGGTCTTTAGATTTTAATTATTTTTTAGTATCTTCAACTTCTTCTTCAATTGGTTCTGACTGCTTGTTATTTCTATTTGCGCCGCGTGTTCGACTTTTGACGTTCGTGCTGTGAAGCGAATGTTCCTTTTTATCTTTCGCAGGTCCCTTATTTTCTTCTCCAGCAAATGAAGCCTTTAAGTCATCGCGAGCTTTTGCCGGGCGTTGAACTTTGTTAATATCGGATCGAGTGTGCTGTCCACTTCTTCTGACTTGATTACCACTATTTACGTTCGGCATGTGACCCCTCTTTAATTCTAAGTGCTGCTTGCATTGCGCGAGTTGTTCTTTCCATTTGTTCAGTAACATCTACTTCGCCACGCATAAAATCAGCTGGTTCGTTTTCTAAATCGTCTAGCGAGTTACTTTTTGCTCCCAGATTTTCATCAAGTTCAGTGATGTCTGATTCATTGGTCAGATCTTGATCTGAAATGATCTGAACTTCATCGTCATGCTCATCGGATGAGCCTGCTCCACCGTTATTCATAAATCCTCCTAACGAGTGGCTGATATAAAACCCTCGTGTTCTTTCCTATCTATTTTACGTGCGAATATCATACCGATGGCAAAGGGCAGTAGCGGGGATTTGACAGAAAAATCATCCCGCAATCATGGCGAATTTCCCCGCGACTACTCATTATTACTCTTCATTTAAAGCTCATTTAATGTGAGTGGGCCTTTCGATTGCATAATCTGTGAGAGTAATCTGATGACTTAGGCTGTAACTCGATTTGAGTGAAACAGCTAATTTCATTTAACAATGTTTTATAAGGAGTATGAAATGGCGCAATCTCAAAAAAACTCACCTTCTCCTCGAGGTAGTAAAGAATCTGCGGGACGGGAGACTCAAACAAAAGTTGGTGCCGCTCGGACTGGTCGTAAAAGAATCAGTGATAAATTTGCTGAGATAAATAACGAAGGTCGTAATTTATCAACTGAAGATAGTCGTTCGGAAGATCGCCGTTCTGGAAGTTTTACTGAAGGTTGGAATCGTCCGACTCAAGGTGCGCGAAGTACAGGCTACCGAAGTTTTGATGAAGATGATCGTGACGAAAAAATTTATGGTCGACAAAGTGGCAGCAACGTCACAAGAGAATCGCGCGGACCGGTCCGTGGTTATTCAAATTACGATGAGAGTGATTTCGAGGAAGACAGCCGCTCTTCTGGACATATCCAAAGATCTCAAGGCCTTGAGAGAGAAACTGAACTTCAGCGCGAAAACGACAGAAATTTTTCACCGGGAGAAAAAGATATTCGAGCTCGTCGTGACGATCAACGCCTCAGTCGCTCAGAAAGAGAACATTACGGTGACCAAAGTTATGGTTCTTACGATAGTGGAACTTTTGGCAGTAGGTCCCGATCAGATCGAAGCGAAAAAGAAGATCGTGAGTATTCTAATAGGTCATCTCGTGATGACAATCGCCAAGGTAGTAGCCGAGATGATAACTACGGCGAAGAGCATTTTGGGCGAAGTGGAAGAGGACAAGGCTACGACATTCACCAAGAGGATGACGATTTCAGTTTGAAGGATCGAAGTAACGCTCGAAATCGAAATCCTGGTAAGTGAAATTGACATTCTCATTTTGAGACAGTGATCTCTCAAAAAATTCTAAAGGCGGCACTTCGATTGCTCTATATCTATGGGAAGTAACTAGCTTCACAAAGGATACAGAGTATGAAACAAATCGTTGCCATTATTTGTCTAATGTTAACTACCTTAACAGCGACTGCTGCAAAACGAACAGAGTCGCAGGTCTATGATGACATAAAGACACGTGTTGTACAGATTATCGCTGATCAAACAGGCTTACCTGAATCAGAGATTCTGGAAAATAAATCGTTTGTGCAAGATCTCAAGATGGATCACCAAGCGCACGAAGCTGTCAGAGAGGCTCTTTCGCAGGAAGTGGGTCAGCCCATTTCAATCAATGCCGCAGAAAAAATCACAACAGTTCAAAGAGCTATTAATTTCGTGTTTATTAGGCAGCAGTAGAAATTAGCGTATTTGAGTGATGCCCTCTAAGGTGCCCTATTTGGAGTGCCGTTAAAGGGCACCAAAATCGTAATTTCTACTGTCGAAAAACCTTCTATTTACAACTTACCACTTTAACCACTAAATCAGGTCTCACGTAGAGAGTTGAGGAACTTATGAATAGATTTAAAACGATTTTTGCTGCAGTTATGGTGGCTTCGACTATTTGCTCAGCTGCCCTTATCCCAAGCGATTCAGTTGAAGTGACGGGAATCGATATTCGAAATAAAAGCGAAAAATATGTTCTTTACATTGGTAAAGAAAATATCGTTCTTGAAGAGAGAACATACAAACTGATGAAGTATAATGGAAACAAAAGACAGCTGATTGCACAAGGTGCTGCGGTCTTTGCGGGATCTGACATGAAGAATGATACTGAAGCATTATGGGTTAACGAACATGCTCAGATTAAAATTGGTCGCATGATTGGTAGCAAGAACCCTAAACAGGTTGTTGTTTTAAAACTCAAAAATGTGAATAGAACTTTTGCCTTCGAATTGTTTCACGACTAAAGCTCACTCGAAGGGGAATTCATTCAGGGCAAACCTGTGTTTTGGCAGGTTTCGCCTAAATAATAGACTCAAATTCTTAAGTCCGACATAAATTGAACTATATCTCTGCCTAACGGCATACGAAAGGATACTCGAATGAAAGCTGTATTATGTTTATTTTTATTGGCTGGCGTTAGTTACTCTCACGCTGAAGAGACAGTAGGCGAAAAAGTAGGGTCGACTGCTAAAGACGCAAAGCGTGGCCTTAAAAAGGGTGCAAACCGTGTTCAAGAAGCTGTTTGTATGAAGGGCGATGCGAAATGTTTGGCTCAAAAAGCTGGAAACAGAATGGAAGAAGGCGGCAGCACAGTTAAAGATAAAGCTGGCGATGTTGTAGATTCTGTTGACAAAAAATAGTATTTTTAAAATTTAATGTTTATAAAAAAAGGCCGTTTTCTTAATTGAAAACGGCCTTTTTCTTTTTTGCTATTTAAAAAAAGTTTTACTTATTTTTCTTTTTATAAAAATAATAACCAACGCCTGCGCCGATAATCAAAAGTAGGCCAAGAATCATTGTCATGTTCCCACCTTTTTTCTCGTCGTTGCTGCTGTACATATCGGCCGGCATTGCCGAGTTAATTGTCTGACCAATCGTTTCACTTCCAGGACGTAAAGGGCCTAATTCAGGGCGCGCGCTAATACTTTGAGACGCGATGACTCTCATGCTCATGATCGCATTATGAAACATGGTGCTGTACTTAGAATAATATTTCTCGTGGGCCGAAAAAGTGACGAGAACCGCAATTTTACTTTTAATCGTCGCCATATACCGAGTGAAGTAATTTGGAACTTCGCTACCTAGATGCAAACCGTCTAACCATTGCTGGTTGTTAATTTGTACATACTTAGCCTTATAAACCATCTTTGATTTAGTAGCAGTTGCTTGAGCATTTGCTGAAATCGGCATATTGAGGTGGCTTTCATACATCGGAAACGAGTCGGTAGGTCCAACTTCCTTGGCTGTTAGGATGATAATCGCTTCCTTCATGTCGGGAAGTTTAGCTGATCTACAGACCCACTCAGTCTGTTCAAGGGTGCAATTCCATTCATCTGGCATCTCAAACGCGATGTAAGCATTGCGAAAGACTTTAGCCTGGACCAAGGTGGAGAATGAAAGGACCGAGAATAGAACTAAAAAATTAACTATTTTCATGGTGATTTCCTATAAGTTTCTTTTATGATCTTATAAGACATTGGAGGATACCGTCATGTTGAATTTGCAACAGCTCTCGACTTTCGTCACAGTT
>JANPPO010000198.1:0-10956 GCA_031428555.1 Bdellovibrionales bacterium
CATCAAAGCCAATGACGATCTCATCTTCCAAAGGAAGTTCATCTGCGTTCCGCGTTTGAATTTCTTCTGGCCTGTGGGATTTTTGTTTCTGATCCATTTGCTGAATGGCTCGGCTGAATCTTTCTAAGGATGTTTGCGATAATCCCTTCGCGACTAAACCGCGGTAAAGCCCATCCATCGTTCTGACGATGACATCGGATTGTTCGAACACGTCGACGACGGCTTGTTGGTTTTCACGGACTCTCATGACCGCTGGCTGCATTTCTAAGGCGGCAGAACTTGTTGCGCCTGGAAATTCCAAAACTAAATCAGGTTCTAACGAAGTCACGCGATCAGCGATGCTTAAGTTCATTCCGTTCATCACACTTAAAACTAAAACAAACGCGAAAAGACTAAGAGCGATTTGAATAACAGAAATCCAGGCAAGCCTTTTGATTAAGGCACCTGATCTTTTTGATAGAATAAATCTTTTAAAGAGAGTTAGCGAAATCACGTCTCACATAAGCTAGCATGGGCGATGAGGCCTGGCCAATGACAACGCGAATGCTTCTACTTTCCGGCAGGAAGTCTGGTTTTTTCCTCGGCTCTGACAGCTTCTACGTTTGATCGTAAGAGCATGCTTTTTTGCATCGCCTTTATGAGCACCGTAGCTTCATCCAAAGCTTCAACCGCACGACGCGCAGTCTTCGGAAGTTCCGGTCCCATTTCTTTCATGGCAGCATTTAACTGTGGAATCGTCTTGTTCAGTTCAGCAGTTAAAAGCGCAACGTTGGCCATTACAGCCTGCATATTATTTTTTTCCGTAGCTTGTTTGGAAAGCTTTGTGACTTCAACTGACATCGTGTTCATATTTTCGACAAGCGGATTCAGCTTGTCGAAAATTTTGATCATAGCTTCAGTCCGATCCTTACTTAAGAATGCTTCCAAAACGGTTTTTAAATTCTCTAGCATCTGAGCAGTCTGAGCCATGTAATTGCCTAATTTTCTCCCGCTTAAAATACTCATCACGTCGGTCGCTTCATTAGATGGTAAAGTATTTCCGGCTTGGAGCATGCCTAATTCAGGCGAGCCCACTGAAATGTCCAACATGCGGTCACCAATAATAAAGGGCCTTATAAGTTGCGCTGCTGAATCTTTTTTTACTTTGTCTCTGAATTTGCCAAGAACATAAAAAACAACTTTAATTTTATTATCAGCTTCTAGTTGAACTTCGCTGACACTTCCGGCTCTAAGACCTGCCATTTGCACAACAGTTCCTTCATGAAGGCCATCTGCATTTTCGAAGTATGTTTGAAAATAAACTTTATCTTCAAACCAACCCTGTTTAATCGCCACACTGACAGCCGCAATCATGCAGCCTAAGATTGCGAATAAAACAAAAAGACCTGCAACACGTTCATAATAGGTAATCTTGATCTTCATCATAAATTGACCACACTTTTCGTTCCATCAACAACCGAGGTATAGAGTTGCCCCTCGTCTAAATGAATTATTTTGGGATTTAAACTTTTCATAAATTTTTCGTCATAGCTCACGATGATGACATGACTAAGATGACCTAATTCACGCAGTTCTTTAATTAAGTTAATAAATGTCTCGGAAGTCTCGGCACCTAGACCGACTGATGGATCATCTAAGACAAGTAAGTCTGGCATGTGAACAATTGAACGCAATAGGCATGTTAATTTTCTTAATCTACCTGGCACATGCGCTGGTCTTTCTTTGGCAAACGCCGTGAAGTCGAATCGAGCGATAAGATCATCTACTCTGCGCGTGCAAAGGCTTGGTTCAAGTAATTTATGGTATCTTAAGGGTAGCAATAAATTGTCTCTTAATGTGAGGTTGCTAAGTAGACCGCCGTAATCAAATGAATATCCGATTTTTAAACGGTATGGCAAAAATTCTTCAAAGGTCATTTCCCTGACATTTGCTTCGTTTAACATGTACTGACCAAGTTGTGGCATTTGAAGACCGGCGATGAGTTGAAGGAGTGTCGATTTTCCCTGACCCTCGTTAGATTGAATCCAACAAATTTCACTCTTTGGAAATTCAAAATCAGCATTTTTTAGGACGGGATCATGACCCTCATATGAAAAACATAGGTTTTCAAATTTGATTTTTTCAATTTTCATAAAACTCCCATTTCCTTCAGTCGACCCATGTAGAAGAATGCCGTTACAAGCATGTTAAAGACCGTCACGTAAATGATCGATTTCACAACTGCCTGAGTAGTGACTTGAGGAACTTCATGGGGACTTTTTTTAACGCTTAAACCTTGATAACAACAGACGACGAAAATGATCATGCCGCTGAAACTATTTTTTAAGAAAAATATGACCACATCTTCTTCAGAGAATGCGCGAAGAAGGCTGTCTGCAAAAAAACCAAATGGCATCTTATGAATAATCTGAGTCAGAAAAAAGCCACCGATAAGGGCTACAAAAATAAAGTAGAACGCTAAGCAAAGTACACTGATGACTCCACCGAAGACTCTTGGGAAAACAATAAAGCTTAAGGGATTAATCCCCATGCTTTCTAAAGCATCGATCTCTCGATTCGCGCGCATGTTGCCAATCTCAGATGCAACTGCAGTTCCACTTCTTGCAATAACCACCAGTGCGGTTAACAGAGGCGCTGCCTCTCTTACGAGGACCACAACCATGAAGTTACCGATCATTTCAGTTCCACCAAGTAAAGTCAGATTACTCATGCCTTGTAGAAATAAAATTCCGCCCGTACCGAGCGCTAAAGTTGAAACGAGAGGAAGTGCTTGGAAACCAGTAAAATAAATTTGGGCTGAAAGAACTCCGTAAATTGTGCGAAGTCCTTGTGCTTGATCAAGAACCGTTGCGCGAATACTTAAATACACCATCGCTAAAACGCGAAACGTATAATTCAATTGCGAAATAATAAATCGACCCATTTGGTCGACTCGCCCGATCACATAATTCATGTGTAACTGATCGGCATTTCACAGCTTTTTATTATAGCAATCGGAATTAAATTTTAGTCAGAATAGGCCCAAGGTCGATAAAACAAAGACTTGATGACCTCGATAAACTCATCGATGAACGAAAAACGTCCATGCGGAGACAAAACACCGTGTTTGTAAATGATAAGACTTTCTGGATAGACTGGACGAAAGGTTTGAAAAGATCGATACATGTGCAACTCTGAAGTGATCAAAACAATGTCTCGACATTGAAGCGCCTGCACAACTGGCAAACTTTGAACAGCATTTCCGTATGTGGTTTCAGAGCGCTTTTCCAAAAAAACGGTGTCTTCTTGAACCGTCGGATAATAAGGCCATAGTGGCAATAAATCTTTTAAAGTGGTTTGCGAGTGAACACCCGAGATCACAAGTTTCTTAATTTGTTTTTGCTCGAGCAAATCAAATCCTTCACGGATTCTTCCCGCACTCCCCGTCAACACCACACCACAATCCACAAGAATTTTTTCATGAGGTGTCGCTGAATATTCACTTCTGATGAGTTGACGTTCACGCCAGTAGCGAAAACCCAAGCCGATGCTTAAAGCAACCGCTCCAATTAAAAACCAATATTTAATTCGTGGTTTGCCCTCTGGATTAGGACTTAACGGCCACAACTTCGATTTCCACATTTACACCTTTTGGCAGTGCCGTGACCGCAATAGTGGATCTAGCAGGATATGGAGATTGCAGGTAAGAAGCGTAAACTTCATTTACCATTGCAAAGTCATTCATATCAGTTAAGAAAATAGTTGTTTTGATCACATTGCCAAAATTTAATTTCGCCTGTTTCAAAACAGCTTCAATATTTTTCATCACTTGATGAGTTTGCTCTTTGACGGCCACTTGCATCACTTCATTGTTGGCAGGATTAATTGCGATCTGTCCCGAGCAATATAAAAAATCGCCCGCCATTACCGCTTGTGAATAAGGTCCGACAGCTTTCGGTGCGTGATCAGTGTGAATAACTTGTTTGTTCATATATCCCTCTTTGATTATTAAAAGTAAAAAGTGAGTCCCGCTTTTAGCGGATGATCACCCACAGTACGGAATCGTGTTTTATCAAGTGAAGACAATGCAACTCCGCCTTCGAAACTAAAGCCTAAAGAATCGAGCCCGGTAAAGAAAAATTCGGCTCCGAAAACGACGTTCATTTCAAAACCTGACTCTTTGTTTCCTAGCAACTCATAGTTTATTAATCCCGCTTGACCACCGTAATAGAAATTAAGATTGTCTTCTCGGAATAAAATTTTTCTGATTCCCACGTTCGCTGCAAACTTTGAATTATCTTCTTCGGTATCAACGCCTACACTGCCCGTTAAGCCAATATCAGCACTTGGATAATAAACCGCCGCCATGGCTGGCAAGTCGATCGAATTGTTATTTTTGATACCGATGCCTAAGCGATTTGATAAATCTTTAGCTTGAACAAGAGTCGATGGAATCGTAGCGATAAGAACGAGTAACAAGATCCGAAAAATAAAACCCATTTAGTAAGCCCCCGGAATTCGTAAATTTGACAGACAAATAAGGAATTATTCGCCTGAAGTGTCTATAAGACTCGATAGAGGGCCGTTGCCTCAAGAAAAAACCAATTTTAGAATCAGAACGCAGCTTTTTTTCGCTTTGCATTAGCGAATAAAAGTAGAAAAAACCAGCATCCCCCCTTAGCGTGATAAGGAGGCGCATTTAAGAGGGAGCAAAATCATGAACTCAGCAGAAGTCGCAAACGTGAAACGAGTGATTCAAATGTTAGGCTACCAAGGAAAGCTTCACTTAAGCCGGAACGAGATTGCAAAACTAGTAGAAGAACTAACATTAAATCGCGATTATGAATTAGCCGATTACGTTCGCGGAATGGACCCAGCCGCCATCGCCCAACTGCTGAGATAGGTTTCTGTTTTACCTCTGCGCTAGCGTTTTGCCTCGCACCGGCTGGTGGCCGCTCCGCAGATGCTGGGAAGCGGTTTACCTTTGAGTCTCCATGCTCAGATCTTTCGACAGCGCCTCAACTTTGCGTTTTTCGCTTGCGTTGCGCCTTCTCTCTTTCCTTTTGAGCCCTCTTTTCTCGTCTTACCAATCCTAAAGCCTCCATCTGATTCAAAATTTGATAATCAAGTCCTCTTTTAAAGTCGCGTCCCCACGATAAAATTCGCGTAAAGGGGCGAAGGTCAAAAATCTTAATCCCAAATTTCTGACATTGCGAGCGAATCAATTTTTCTAAGGAAAAATTCCCAGGATTAAAATGACCTTTGTGACAGGATTTCAGAACCAAGTGCAATGGATGCTTTGTTGAAAGTGGTCTCATCGTTTTTCTTTTGCCCTCAAGAAGTGAACCGCCAAATTCTTTCTTATAATCCTTTAGAAAACTGAAAGTAGCCTGTCTCATAATTTAAAATTCCTTCTACTGCGTTTAAGGTTTCGCTATCCAATCAAAATATTTTACTTTTATAGCATAAGATTTTAACCGACATTTTCACCCGCGTTCCGGAGCGGGAAACAATTGCGCGCTGTAAGTGCCACAACCTTCGCCCCAAGGCTTTCGAGTTCGAGCTTAAGTTTTCGAAGATTTGCATCAACTTTGTTTTGCTAAATCAAAATGTAAGGCCCAAAAACGCTGTCAAGAAAAATTTCTAAATTGAATTCTATTTCATCATTTTTCTAGCAATTTAAATTTCGATTTTACAGCAGAATTTTTGCCGCAATTGATTCAGCAAACGTCGGTTTTAGGACATTGCTAAGGAACTTTATTTAAGCCCAAGCTCCCCAGCTTTGCCTAAGCACATGTTCCCGCGAAATCGACGTTTAGGATTTTTCCGGCTTTAGTTGATGTGACTTCGTACAAATCTTTCTTGTGACAGATTTCTACTTCGAAGATAGTTTTACTCTTTTTCTGATCTACTTCTGCATCCAGCATCTTCGCACCGGTAAACTTTTTCTCGATGGCTGTCATGACTTCACTGGGAACATCCACGAGCCTTATTGTTCGACTCGCGAAGGAATTCTCAGAAACTAAAAGGATTAATGACAGTAAGATTGCCCCAGTAAAATTATTTAATAATGGACTCATATTTTTTTCTCCTCTCAAGAGCTATTGGGAGAGTGCAGGCCAAGGAATTCGTTTGATAAAGCTAATTCACGCGTAACAAATGCAACGCGTGTGCCTTTAGGCGAATACGCGGCGGGTCTAGTCTAGGACCTGAGCTACCCTGAATCCTTGCACGTAAACAAAATAATTCTTACCCTAAGAGTATGAAGATTATTCTGGCCTGCTCAGTTTTTCTATTTTCCTTAAGTGCGTTTGCGAATAAACCCACATGTTTTGATGAAAAAAAAGAGATGGTCATTCCACAAACTAAGTTCACGTTGACAACTCGTGGTGAAATTTCAAATGGTGCGCAGAAATTCGCGAATCTTCCGTTGCCGAAGGGCTTTGTTGGCGAGTGCTTGATCGCAACTCCGATCAAGTCCGACATTCTCGTTATTTTATCATTGGATGCTCAAGACTATGATAAGAAAAATGCGTTCATCTTCAGAATTTCAAATAAAGATTCAAAAGTTATTTGGAGCCAGCTTATAAAAAATCCGGTCGAGCCTTATTTACCCTTCATAAACGAAAAAGTGATTATAGTCCCGACGGTCGGCGAAGCGATCGCGATTAATCCTGAAATGGGTGGCATTCGTTGGAGATTCGGCAGCACTGAAGTTGACACCGTTGATTTCAAAAGATTTTCGATCAACGGCGCTGTTGTCACTGCGGAAGGCACAAGTTTAGTTGCTGGCAAGTCGACTAACAATAAATATGAACTCAATGTGTGGGACGGAAAACTGCTGCCGCCTAAAAAATTAGCGCCGTAACTTATGATCAGCTGCTGGCAAATAATCCAGCTTCGTAACCTGAAATCAAATTTTCTAATTATTGAATCTTATTAATCAGCTGATTGTTCGACATCTTCAAGCGCTTCGAAAGAGTTGCAACTAAAGCTCTTGCCCAAACTGGTTTTGAAAATAGAACTAAATCAAGCGTTCCATTTGGAATCTCGATCAATTCGCAATCTGTATTTGCTATAACCGTAGCCGTGCGACTCTCATTGTTGATGTGAGCCATCTCGCCGACAAATTCGCCGGGCTTAATGCTACCCAGAATGATATTTTTATCTTTATTCTTTTTGATCGCGGAAAGTTCGCCACTTTTAACGATGAAAACACTTTCGGCCGTTTCACCTTCGTTAAAAAGAATTTCCTGGGATGCCAAGAATCGCAAACGATAAATTGAAGCATCATCAACCGAAATTCGATTCAGCGCTCGTACTAAGCTGTGTGGAAGCTTCGGGTCTATCTCTGCGTGCGAAAGGAACTGCACTTGGCCTGTGACCACTTGATCGACAAACAACTCATGCTCCGGCAATGACGTGAGCAAAATAACTGACACCGAATGATCGACTTTTTTATGCATGAGTTTTTCAGTCACCACAAAGCCATTGGCTTTCTCAAGATCAGCATCAATCAATGCAACGTGCGGCATAACATTATTAGCTTTGAATAATGCTTCCGCGCCGTCGGTTGCTACGAAAATTGTGGGTTGCCGAATATGATTTTCAATTGCCTGAGTCAGCTCGATGATGAGTTTTTGATTGTGACTGGCAATTAAAAAAATACGCTTGGTTTCAAGTTCTGGTGTTCGCATTAACAAAGTTTACGAGCTTTGCTCGAATCCAAGCAAGTGTTTGAAGGTCTAGTTCAGGACTCTTTTTAGAAGGTCCAATCCTCTACATTTAACGTCTCGTAATACAGATGTCCCGATAGACGATAATTCTTTAGACCTGCTGGAATAACAGCGTTGTTTGCCCGGTAGTAAAGTGGCAAAACTGGAAGTTCAGTGGCGTAAATATTTAATAACTCTTTGCCAATTTCCGCGCGCTTCTTTGCATCCAGTTCAACTTCTAGTTTGTCTATTAAGTTATCAACCTGTTTGTTTTTAAAACCAGTATAATTTTGTCCGGCTTTAGAGTTTGCAACTGTGGGAATACTTTTCGAATGAAGAACTGATCTTGGACTGTTATCAGGAATTGAAACCCAGCTATACAATGCGAGATCAAATTTTCTATCTCTTACTGTTTCACCAAAGAAAACCCGTGCAGGCTCGTTCTTGATGCTTAACTGAACTCCGATGTTTCTCCATTGATCTTGAATAAATGTTTGGATGTTTTCGTTAAGCTTTACACCAGCAGCTGCCATGATAGTTAAGCTCAACTTCTTTCCGTCTTTTGAACGGATTCCATCTAGTCCCTTTTTCCAGCCAGCCTCTTCAAGTATTTTATTTGCTGTGCGTGGACTGTAATCATACTTTGGCACTTTATCGGTGTACCAAGGATCACGGTCCGTCACAAAGTGATTTGCGATTTTACCTTTTCCTTCTAAAAGCGCATCCGTCATTTCTTTTTTATTCAAACCATGAGACAGCGCTTTGCGAACATTGATGTCAGATAAAATCGAGTTATCAAGGTTGAAGTCGATATGCGCATAGATGACGCCATCTTCGAAAACCACCTGATAAGGAATATTTTCTGACTTCACTTTTTTGTCGAAAACAACGGCCTGATCCAAACTAAGTCCAGCTGCAGAAGCCACCATGTTAATACTATTTGAACGTAAATTAGCTTCGAGCGTACTTGTGTTTGGAACTAATTTAATTACAATCTTTTTGAAATAAGGTTTTTTGCCACCAAACTTTGGATTTGGAGAAAAAATCACGTGGCTTCCTAATTTAACCTCAGAAATATAGTAAGGGCCATTATAAAGACCTGGGTTCGTCGGCGACTTCGTATAGAGCGAGTTCTGATCGTAACCTTCCGCTTTACCAGAAAATTTCGCAAACACTGGTCCTTCTAGGTGCTCAGGCAAAATCTCGGGAAGATTTGCAAAATAATCAAACTTCGCTTTTGCGAAAGTGATTGTACACTTTTTAGGATTAGCTTTATCTGCAACAACACTGCTGATATTTTCAAATTTTTCACGGTCTGGAATAGAAACATTTTTATTTTTTCCAACCCTAACTGAAAAATCAATATCTTTACAAGTAACCGGAATTCCATCGCCCCAAGAAATTTCTGGCAATATTTCAATCACCATTTCTAAACTCGAGCCCTTTTGTTTTAAAAGTTTATTTTTTAAAGTTGGAATTTCTTTGATCATTTGTGGCTTCCACTCAAGATCAGGAGTTAAGACAATTAAAGGCCGGTGAGCGAGATAAAGCATGTACTTCGTCGCAGCTTGAGAAGAAATCATTGGATTTAAATTTTCGAACTCAGCACCGATTCCGATATTGAGTGTATCGGTGGTAGAAGCATTCGAAAGAGAAGAAAAACAACCAGAAGTAAGAACAAGAACTTGCAAGAACCGCTTCATAGACATCAACATTTTGCCTCCAGGACGAGGATCAAAACATTGATGTCTTTAAATTGCCAACAGTTTCATAACTTGCCGCGCCGTAACTTCGTCGAAATTAAATTCGACTTAAGCGTTTACTTTGTTAAACAGAGGCCAGTGGCGCGTTTCCACGCCATTCAGATTTGGCAAAGAGCACCTGGACAACTCCGACATTTCTTTCCAAGAAACCACCTTCGCAGTAGCAAAAATAGAATTCCCAAAGCCTTAGAAGCTCTTCAGGATAGCCGGCCTTTAGTACTTCTGATTTGTTTTCATTTAGATTTTTGAACCACTCTCTTAGAGTGCGAGCGTAGTGCGCGGTGAAGTCTTCTAAATGAATCAGATTCAGATCCGTGAATTTTGTTGCCACATCTGAAAGTGTTAAAATGGAAGGTAAAGAACCCCCGGGGAAAATATAGCGCTGAATAAAATCAACCGAGTCTTTAGCCACGTCGTAGATTTGATCTTTGATCGTGATCGATTGGATGCACATAACACCGTCTGGTTTCAGCAGTCTTGCGCACGTTTCAAAAAAGTTTTGGTAATACTGATGTCCAACCGCTTCAAGCATTTCAACTGAAACGAGCTTGTCGTACTCGCCGGTTAACTCTCGATAATCGAGCATGACGACTTCAACTAAATGTTCAAGGTTAGCATTTTTTATTTTTGCCTTTGCCCACTCAAACTGCTGTTTTGAAATTGTAGTTGTTCTAATTTTGCAGCCATAATTTTTAGCTGCATGATAAGCAAAGCCGCCCCACCCTGTTCCAATCTCGATCACGGAATCAGTTGGCTTCAGATTTAACTTTCTGCAGATGCGATCGTATTTTTCAACTGAAGCTTCCTCGAGCGTTGAATCGGCTTTATTAAATATTCCACTCGAGTACGTCATCGTCGGATCCAAGAAGAGGGAAAAGAAATCGTTTCCCAAATCATAATGGGCCTGAATATTTTTTGAAGACCCCTTTATCGTGTTTTTGCGAAGTGAATGAAATACCTTCATAAAGGGCCTCGATAATTTAGAAAAGCCTCCGTCAATTTTTTCCATCGACTCGCGGTTCATGATCATAATACGAATCAGGTTAGTCAGATTTTCACACTTCCAAAACCCGTAAATGTAACCTTCGCCTGCGCCAATTGTCCCCTTCAGCGCCACTAAAGAATAAAATTCCTGATTGTAAACATTGATTCTGGTTTTAAGAGGACTCTTCGTATCGCCGAACGACTGAATATGCGAGCCATCAATGAGCTCAATATATCCTTGCTTGATTTCACTTAATTTGGAAATCAAAGCAGATTTTAGCAGTCGCTTTACAATTCGTGGAACTGAAGTCTGAATCGCCATCGATTGATGAGCCAATAATTCAATTTTCATAAGGGTTATCCTTTCCCTGGGTGAGTAATATACTTAATTCTTTTTACGAAAAACAAAATCAGCGCCTGAAAGTAAATCCAAAAAAGAACTTTATGTGTCATTAGTACATTCTTAAAAGCAGCTTTTGAAATCTCTTTGGATGTCATAGCCGTTTTACTTATCG
>JANPPO010000199.1:0-7901 GCA_031428555.1 Bdellovibrionales bacterium
TCTTTGGCCTCGTCAGGATTATTTACATATTCATTCAGATTCATAGCGTGCCGTATCCATATATATTTCCGGAGCGTTTGTGACGCGTTCCCATTTTTTCAAGAAGTAATAAATCGGGATTGAAAACAAAGGAGTTAATAAAATTTGAGTCAATCGATCCAAGAAAAGCACTTTCGTTGGGTTCACTTCCAAAACATGCGAGCTGATGTAGAATAAAACGTGGAATAAAAACGAACCACCAAAGTTAATCAAGACGAAGTAGCTTGTGCTTTCCATGTAGAAATTATTTTTAAACAAAACAATTGCCCAGTAATAAGCAAACACCACAAGCCACAATAGGCCCAAGCTTGTAGAGCTAAAAATACTTGCGATCGCAACAAGTAAGTAAACCCAAAAAAGAGACTGCGGAGCTTTACGCGAAAGAATCACGTAATTGGCAACCGAAAGCCAAAGGAGTGGCGGAGAAAGGTGTCCAAAGACTTGGTACCAAAAAACAGTTTGAAAGCTGCAGGCTAGTAGCATTGTCATCACAAGCCCAAGCCAGTATGTGACTTTTCTAACGAGCATTAGGCTGAATCTCCGCTTGTGACAAAGTATAATCTTCGCCGTTTGAATTTAGAACGACGAAAACCTCTTCAATTTCTGTCGGTTCTATGACGGGTCGCAATTCAATTTTCATCGCAACGCTATATGCTTTATCCTCAACATATTGAACTTCTGCTAAAGGAAAACCTTTAGGGAAGACTTTATCCAAACCGCCGGTCACGATAATATCGCCTTTTTTTAAATCCGTCGTGCGATCAATATATTTCATAAGAGCTAAATTATCAGTGCCTTTGCCTTCAACAATTCCCAGTGCTCTTGTTCTTTGAACGATTCCATCCACAACAGAGTAACGATCCGTGATGAGCATGATGTGGGCTCTTTTTTGTTCAACTTGAATCACTGTGCCGACAACACCTTTTAAGGCTAAAACAGCTTGTCCAACCTTGATCCCATGTTCCGAACCTTTATTGATGGTCAAAGTTTTATGATCCGGAACGAGATCACGACCCATCACGGATCCCGCAACAAGTTCCATTTTTGATTTTTGTTTGAACTGAAGCAAATCTCTCAATCGGTTGTTTTCAAGTTCCAATTCTCGAAATAAATCGAGACGAGTTTTGAGTTCGGCATTTTCGCTGAGCAAGGTTTGGTTCGTTGATTTAATATTGAGAAGATTCACATAGTAGCCAGTCGTCGATTTTACACCGTGGCTGAAGCCAAAGAAAAGGTCTTCAGCGAAGCCAGCGAGGAGCTGGAAGGGCTGCTTGATCCAGTCGGCTTCACGGCCTTTTTGCTCCATGTTAATGGTAATTAAAGGAAGGATCGCGGCAATAATGATCAATGCTAATTTACGCCAGTTTAAATTCAAAAAATTCAAATCACACCTCAGGTTGGCTGGTCGGCCACTTGATTGGCTTTCCCTGCATGTAATACGCTAACAAATCATTGCTAAATTTCAACTTTTTCTCTTGAAATTAAATGAGAGTTATCGTTCCATAGGGACGGTTTATGTTTTGTTCCATAGGAACGGTTTAAACACTTCAATAGTCTTTTAGTCTGCAGTCTATTTTTCACTTTAAGAAGGGAATTCGTCTAAATGAGCCAAAAAATTTCTGATGAAATGAAACGCGCGATGGGAAGTAAGCAATTTTCCATGAAGAAAATTGTTGCAATCGTTCTCTTTGCCGCGATCGCTTTAGTGTTCGTGTTCTCGGGTGTCAGCCGAGACAACAATTTAGGCGCAGGAGCCGTCGCTCAAGTGAATAATACTTTGATCTCCGTCGCTGATCTCCAGCGCGAGCAGCAGCGAATCGAACAATTCTATGCTCAAATGTTTGGCGGGATGGACCTTGGCACGCAGCGCCAATATATGACACAGGAAGCCCTTCAATCTTTAGTGAACTCAGAATTGGTTTCTCAGGCAGCGCGCAAAGAAGGCTTGGGAGCGACCGACAGTGAAGTTCTCGATTTTATCGTAAAAGATTATACGGTTTTTCAAATCAACGGCGTTTTCCAACGTGATCGTTACTATCAGTTTTTGGAAATGAATCGTTTCAAACCTTCTGACTTTGAAGATCTGATCAGAAAAGAAATCGAAAAAGTCCGCGCTAATCACGCTTTTGAGTGGGCTTCTTTAGATAATAAACTGGAAAAAGAGAAAACAGAAAAGTTAAAGCAATCTCAAATTACTTTAAGCTATGTTGTTTTTAATGCTCAGGAATTAGAAAAGAATTTGAAATTTAATTCTACAGAAGTGAACGCAGCCTTGGCTCAGCCAGAGTTTGCTAAAAGAGCAGAAGATGAATTCAAAGCTCGAAAAAGTCAGTTCGATCAGAAAGAACAAGTTAAAGCTCAGCACATTTTGATCAAAGTAGCTGGAGCAGACGCAAAAACTGATGCTGCAGCATTAGAAAAGGCAAAAACTTTAAGAGCTCAAGCGCTCAATGGTGATTTCGGATCTTTGGCTGAAAAGAATAGTGATGATCCAGGCAGCAAAGCCAAAAAGGGTGATTTGGGTTTCTTTAGCAAAGGTCAGATGGTTCCAGAATTTGATAATGTCGCTTTTAAACTAAAAGTGGGCGAAGTTTCTGAACCAATCAAGACTCAGTTCGGTTACCACATCATTAAAGTAAATGATAAAAAAGCGGCTGCTGAAGCAACTTACGAACAGCATAAGGCAGATGTTGCGCAATTATTATTGGCACGTGATCAAATTGGCGCCGAAAAAGCAAAACTCGCAGAGATTTTTGCCAAAGGCGAAGACAAAGCATGGCTTTCTAAAATGAATCTTACTTGGAAAGATACGACGGCATTTGATTTATCAGCTGACGCAATTCCTGGTTTGCCTTCGACGAAAGTCAGTGAAAGCTTATCGGAAATTATAGGGGACACTAAAAAAGCCCACGTAATCCGCGATGGCGATAGCCAATACATAGTCAGAGTTAAAGACATTCGCGCTGTGCAATCTACTGACAAAGTCGCTGCAAATGACAGCGTTCAGAAGTTAAAAGCACAAGGAATGTTTGAAAGTTGGATCCAAAATTTCAGAGCTTCTTCAGAAGTTGAAATTAATCCGGCTGTGCTACCGACTCAAACTCCATGATTTTTTTTCGTGAGCGAATAGTTCAAGTTAAGATCCTAAGGGAAGATGAAGAATATCTTCTCTTAGGAAAAGTAAAAGCGACTTATTTTGCTCCTGTGAATGAACTCTCTGGTATGACGGTCAATCTCAATGACGTAGATATTTGGATCAATCAAGCGCGGCAAGCTGCCTCCGCAATGGCCTTTCAAAACTTGGAAGAAGCCTTAAAACATTTCCAGTCTTCTTTAAAAGCATCCTCAAAAGCGTTTCAAAATGTTAAAATTTCGATCGGTTCGGTCAGTCTGGAATCAAATATTTCCGGAATCATTTATAGCTACAGACTTCGAAGTTGGTTTAAGTCGGGCAGGACTTGGGTCCAGTTGCCAGTCACTTTAGAATCAAACATGCGATTATCCAGTGCGTGGCGATCCAGTGTGAGACACAAAAAGTGGAGTAGTGCTGATACTTTCGCAAACGTTTTAAAAAAATCAAAAGCGAAAATCAAAAGTGTAGAAGTTCAAAATCCCGATTTCAAGTCTTCAAATAAATTCAACTTCTAAATAAAACTTCCTTATGTTTTCAGTTACTTAAGCCGACTAGTCAGTTATGGAAATCAGCGTTTTTACATCAGAGATTCGCGAACATCTTATGAAGTACGGTCGATTCACTTGGATTCGTGAAATCCTGTTTGCAATCAGTCTGCACTTTATTTCTTCAATGCCGAAAAATGATCCCATCATTTTTTACAGTTTTATTTTTGTGCTCGTTGCGGTTTCGTTTTTTAACATGTGGCTGTGTCAGGTATTAGATGAATGGGCCTTTGGTAATATCAAAGTTTGGGACTGGGGCTTCAGCGTCTCTTCATCCGTTCAATACGTCATGAGTTCGGCTCTTATCAGTTTTGCATTTTATGTCGATGGTCCCATTTCGTGGGCCGGCTTTGCAGGCTTGATGATGTGGGTCTGCACGATTGAATCTGTATCTCAGCTTTACGTTCAAAAAATAAAGTTCTTTTATCCGCTGATGCTCACACTCGCGTTGCCTCCGCTAGTGGGACTTGTGTCTTTCGTGAATTTCGATTGGCAAATCAGCTTAGGCGTTTCTTTCGTCACTTTGATTTATTGTTTTTCTGTCGCCGCCAGAGTTGAAAAGATGGGCCAGAAAAACAAAAAGATCGAGTCACTTTATATTAAAATTGATGAAGAGCGTGCGATGATCCAAAAGCTTTTCGATATGATTCCTGCGAAAATTTCGTGGATCGATAGCCACTCGAAATACAAAATGGTTAATCAGGGTCTCGTTCAGCACTTGAAGGTTCAGCCAAAGTCATTACTTGGGTCCGAATTTGGATTCACTCAAAACCCACAGTTTAAAGAATTAAATCATAAGATAAAAACTTTCATTCATTCTCAGCAAATGGAAAGTTCTTTCGAGTATCCAGTTAAAGTTGGAAGCGAGATAAGACGGCATCATGTCATCTTAAAAAAAATCAACTCCGCCGATGGGCAGGAATTGATTATGATGACTCTTGATATCGAGGACTTCAAAAAAGCCCAAGATAAAAATCAGGCAGGCTAATTTGATGGCGCGGATTCAGCGCTAGATAAAAGCGAAGAGCTACAGAAAAAAAGTCAGTCAAAGAATATTTCGTAAATATTTAATCTTTCGTATATTTAAAAATTAAGTCCTAGCAAATAACAAATTATCTGTTGTTCCTCGACAGCTAGCGCGAAAAATTCTCCTCAATCGAATTAGGAATAGTAGCTTAGACCTCATCAACTAAGGCCGACGTGGCCTCTAAAAGGAGGAATTATGAAATCATTAGGAACATTTGGTATGACGGCTTTTGCACTAGTCCTTATGGCCGCTATGGCAATGCCAGAGATGAGCGATGCAAGAAGCAGAAGTCAAGATGCTCCAACTACGGGGACATCGGGCGCTGGAACTTCTGGCTCAAGCACATCATCTGACGCATCTCAATCGACCGGCTCTGGTTCAGTAATGGATAACTCAGGCACTGGAATGGGAATGGGCACATCTTCATCTGGTTCGGGTTCAGCGGGCTCAGGCTTAGGCTCTGACTCCGGCATGAGAGATGACACTGTAACTGGATCAGGTTCTTCTACGACTGGCTCAGGTACGACTGATTCATCTTCTGGTAGCACTTCAGATCAGTAATTGATTTGATCTGTCCAAATTAAAAAAGCCCAAAGTTTTGCTTTGGGCTTTTTTTTATTTTAACTTACGCAAGTTCAAAAATTACTTGTTCGCGACTAAGTTAAGCTTAAGGCTGAAGTCATCGCTGATCATTTTATCGCCTAAGTTTTTAAAGAATTTGCCTGAACCGTATTTTAGATCCCACTTTGTGCGGTCTAATTTTACATCAGCAGTTCCGACCATTTTTCCATTTTCCATCTTTACAGTAGCAGGGAACTCAACTTCTTTTGTTTTGCCGATCATGGTGAGGTCACCTTTAACAGTCACTTCTGTGTCAGATTTTTTCTTTACAGATTTAATTTTAAAAGTTGATTGTGGATATTTTGCTACGTTAAAGAAATCTTCGCTTTTTAAGTGAGTTTCTAACTTAGCTTTGTACTCGGGGCTGTCTTTAAGATCATTGTTAGTCAAAGTATCCATTTTAGCAGTGAACTGACCACCTTTAACTTCGTTATTAACAACTTCAACTTGGCCTTCTTGAATCGCGATATTTCCAGAGTGTTCTGCTCCAGTAGCTTTTGCGCCCTTCCATTCGATCGAGCTAGCTGCGGGATCAATTTTGTAAATTTCAGTTCCTGCTTTAGTAGCAGTTGCTGCTTTTTCTTTTTTTGCCATAGCAGTGTTTGCAGATAATGCAAAAGCTGCCAACGTCATAACGAACAATTTTGAATTCATAAAAACTCCTTGAGGTAAATGTAACAGTGATGATGGCTAATAACAGACTCAAGATCAAGTCCCGAGCTACGCCATAGGGCAAAGTGTTAGGACCTTATCGGTCTTTGCTTACTTATTTAAGTATCGAGGATCAAAGCTTTCAGGCAGAAGATCTTTAAAGCGAAACATCTTCTCTTCGCCCTTTTGGCCTGAAATCATGACAATTGTTGATGGATGACAAAACTCTGACATGACTTGTAAACAAAATCCACATGGGGGCCAAGGTTCTTTGCTTGAACTGACAACATGAATCGCTTGCAGTGGAGTAGTTGCTCCTTCACTCACGGCTTTAAGTATTGCTGTGCGTTCAGCGCAGATTGTGCCGCCATAACTGGCATTTTCGACATTGCATCCTGTGAAAACTTTTTTGTCCGCTGTTAGTAACGCCGCTCCAACTTTGAATCCAGAGTAAGGTGCATAGGCTTTGCGCCGTGCTTTTTCTGCTGCGGTTCTTAATGTTTTGAGCTGACTTTGCGTCAGGCTCTTCACTTTTTCGTTCTTACTGTTTTTTGATGTCATACCCTAAAGTTTGAAGGAAGTGACTTAGACTAATCAAGGGCAAACCTTCAATAGCTGTTAAATCCTGGGCTGCGATATTGGCAAAAAGCTTTTTCCCGTTCTTTTCTATTTTATAACTACCGGCACAATCAAGAGGCTGATCTAGTTGGACATAATCTTCAATTTCTTTGGCCGTTAGATCTTTCATTCTAAGTTTTGCGATATCATAGAATTCGATATTCTTTTCCATGGTAGTAATACAGACGGCCGTGATGATTTCGTGAGTTTTGTTTTTCATTTCTGTGAGCTGCTCAATTGCTTTTGCAACTGTCTTGGGTTTCCCCAAAATTCGACCTTCGAGGTTGATCAATTGATCGCCCCCAATTATCACTAAGTTTTCATCTTTTAAACTTTCTGCTTTGAGTCTCGCTAAGGTCGTAGCAACTTCAAGTGGAGAGCAGTTTTTTTTCAATAAAACTTCTTTTGCCCGCTCTTCATCTAAAGTGGGTTTGGCTACCTCAAAAGCAATACCGAGCTTTTCCATAAGAGCTTTCCGGTATGGAGATGTGCTCCCAAGAACAACGCGACGCATAAGCTTTCTCCTTGTGATGAAAGTGCTGTTATAAGCTGAATCCAAGATGAAACTCAAATCACTTCCTGATGTCGCAAGCCAAATTAATCAAAATATAGATGTGCCTTCTGAGGCTACTAAGCCTTCGGTCAATTTCAGCGGTCTCGCTTGGGTTGGAATGGAAAAAATCCAAATGCCAATTCTTTGGGATGGGCAACTTTTGCAAGCTGAAGTTCGGGCACAAGTAAATTTAAATGAGGGAACTTCACGCGGCATCCATATGTCGCGACTTTACACCTTACTTTCAGAATCATTAACAACTCGGACGCTCAGCTGGAACCAACTAGAAGGTTTAACTCAAGCTTTCATTGAATCCCAAGGCGGCATTAGTCAGGCCGCTCGATTAACAATTAAGTTTCAACTTCCAACTGAAAGAAAAGCACTCAAAAGTGATTTAAAAGGTTGGAGACTTTACCCAGTTGAAATGGAAGTGGTTAAAACTTCTTACCCTGGAGTGTTTGGAAAAAGCACTGCTTCAGTTAGAAAAATGTCTGTCGAGATTCTTTATTCTTCGACTTGTCCTGCAAGCACAGCTTTGAGTCGCGAACTTTGGCGACAAGACATCAAAGCGAAATTTACAGATGATAAAACGCTCACACTTCAAGCGATGGACGAGTGGATCGAGTCACAACAGGGGATGCCGGGGACTCCGCATGCACAAAGATCACGGGCCGATGTGCAAGTTCAAATATCTGATAGCGGTTTTGATTTCGG
>JANPPO010000200.1:0-2897 GCA_031428555.1 Bdellovibrionales bacterium
CAAGTCTGGAATCGCACGTCAGCGAAGCCGCTGGTAGTTCTTGAACCTCGCGCCACTTCCAGTCAGTTCTACGAATGAAAACTTCCGTAATCCATTGGGGATTGTTCTTGTAACGAACAACTTCTTTTATTTCTGGGTGCGAGTCTAAATAGCGGGACATATCAATTATGTTTTTCTGAGCAGGGAAAAACGTGGACGGAGCCCATAAAATGAGATTAAAAATTCCCAAAACCCAAATCCGAGTTCTTTGACCTTTTTTCCAAAAATAATAAACCCAGTCAGCCATGATCAAAATCATCAGGCCTAGAACAGGAATAACAAATCGTTCCCACTTTTGTGGGAAAAACGAATGAAGGCTAATCAAGAGAATAATATAAACCCAAAAAATTTTGTGCTCTGACCAAAATTCCTTAAAAAGTGCAAAAGATTTTTTTGAAATCCAGAAAGGTCCACACATCATAATAAAAACTAAAGGAATGTAGAAAAACCAAGGCTGCTGAGCGTAGCTCGCGCCGTATTTAACATTATAAAAAAGAATTCCCTTTAAGGATGAATGAAAGCCGTCTCTTAAGAAAATATCGGGAATGCCCGCTATCAGAAAAAAGACTAAACCAAGCCCAGCGGCCCATGCGAAGGCTTTCCAGTCTTTTTTTAAAACTAAAAATCCCATAAGGCCGAGTGCGCAAATTCCAGTTTGCGGTCTTAGCATGAAAGCGACCGAAACGGCGGCGACTGACCAAAGAACCCATTTTAAATTCTTATTCTTAAAATACTCTTGCAGACTTAAAGCGCTAAATAAAATCCAAGGTGCGCTCAGCGATTCGTACATCGGTCGGGTAAAGGCGAAAGCGCCTGCAAAATAAAAGGTGAAGCAAGCGAAGACCAAAAAATACTTTTGCCTAGCAACAAAACGTAAGAGGCAGAAGCCAACCAGAAAAGTTGAAAATAAGCCCATAAAAATTTGCACAAATCGATACTGCAAATACGGCGCTTCAAATCCTAATTTAAGTGCAAATTGGGAAAGACCTAAGAGCGGCATGATTTGGGTCGGTGATTTCACGTCATCTGCGACCATCATATTGCTTAAAGTTTTGGTTTGCGCAGGGACGTAGCGGGTAATGCCAGTCCAATACTCGTCAGTCCCCATGAAGCCGGCATTAAGAAGTGTTGTTAAAATATAAAATACAAAAAACAAGGTGATAGCGATTCGGCTATCCGCCTTAAACATAGAAAGCTTCCCAGTCGCAGAAAGCTTCATTTGATGGATGGAGAAATTCCGGAGCTTCCTGATCTGGTGGTACGAGGCAATAAAGTCCGTAAGGTTGACGTGCAGAAACCCAACCAATCGGCGGTCGCATATGAAGATCTTGCCTCATTTGTAAGTAGACTAAGAATTCATGAGGATGAACTTCCTGGTACGTCCTCCAAAGGAGAGCTTCAAAAATATCTTCGTTATCCGCTAAAAAACAGGTGAGGTAACGAAAGTTCAAAGGCTCTTCGCGCTTAAGCCTGTTGACTGGCTTCGTTAATGTCCTTGTCCAGCCAAGCCACTTACCGAATTTTAAAAACTGTCTGAAATTATGGGCGACTTGTTTGTATTCGTAAGGAATGAGTTCCTGAATAGAGGCCGCAGACCACGGAGCCACGCAGCCGACAATATTATTATCCTGATCAAGCGCTACATAAAAATCATTTAGCGTGAGCCCCTTCCAACGGGAGATAAATTCTTCGGCACTGGTTTTATCGTAAATTGGAGAAAGCTCTTTTTGCTTTTTCTTGCCAACAATATAGTAAAGCAAGTCCTCATGAAGACTTGCATCGGCTTTTTTAATCCTCATATGGGGCAAGGGATTTTTTGTAAACGGTAAAACCCCATGGACGCTGACAAGGTTAAATCGTCTGAAAAGCTGATAACGAGGCCAAGGCCGTTTATGATTCTTAGGTCTGATAAAAGTATTTAAAAGCTGTGCCTCGCTCATGTTGAGGACGGAAAAAAAGTGATCAATGTGATAGGCCTTCTTTATCTCGTCTAACACGGGCATGAAGTGTTGGCCCCAGGAAACGATGGCTCCACGGCTAGGTAAGATTCGCAAATCTCGAGCCACGGCAATAGTTTGGATCTTTTGATTAAGCCACACATTACGAATAACAAAAGTAGCGACGCCTTGAATACTTTTGTCTGAAGGATCTCTTAAAACATAAGTCACATGAGATTCCGACTGAATATCGTACGGAATAAAAAAATCGTGCTCACGGTCTACTTTTAAATGGATTAATTCACCAACCGTAAAGTTTTTAAAAAACTGTTTTAATTCCCAGCTGTCTTCAGGGCGTGCGATTTCGAGCATCATGCTTTTGAATCCCACTTAATTTCCGGAGTCTTCGTTTTAAAATGGATCCATCGTGCGGTGGTAAAAAAGAAATCGCTTAATCGATTCAGATAGACCAATGGATTTCTGTACACATCCACATTTTGCGAATTCATATGAATTTCGGCGACATTTCTTTCAGCACGTCTGCAGATAGTCCGAGACATGTGCGCCCAAGCCGCAGATTCTTGACCGCCTGGCAAAATAAATTCTTTTAAAGTCGGAAGTGGTTGGTTGAATAGATCGATTTGTTTTTCTAACCATTCAATGTGAGTTGTCGAAAGTGTAGGGAGCTTTTTTAAAACTTCTTGATCTTCACACGCGAGCAAACTGCCAATATTAAAAAGGTGATTTTGAATGCGGAATAAGATAGCATTCAGTTCGCTAAGCTCTGGTGAACCATGCAGGGTCTGTTTGAAAACTCCAAGTGCGGAATTAAGTTCATCGACGTCACCATATGCATGAACTCTCGAATGAAATTTAGGAACAAGTTTTCCGTCCACGAGACTCGTTTGACCTGAGTCACCG
>JANPPO010000201.1:0-2229 GCA_031428555.1 Bdellovibrionales bacterium
TTAAATAAGAATCAAAGTTTTTTAGTTCGTGATCAAAAGCCAACAGTTAAGATTTTCACCTATGCTTCATTTTCTTCAAAATGGGGACCGGGGCCGGTCTTGCAGGAAATTTTTGAAAAGACTTGTGATTGCAAAATTGAATTTTTAGATGGTTCTGATTCTGGCATCTTACTACAAAGACTTAAAATTGAAGGTGAAAAATTAGGAGCTGATCTAGTGATCGGTCTTGATCAGTATGACCTTCAAAAAGCAGTTGTTGAATCAAACTGGCGTTCACTTGATTTCTCGTCACTCGAGATTGATCAACAGGTGAAGTCAGCATTGAAGAACGAATACTTCGTTCCTTATGACTGGGGTGTTTTAACTTTTATTGGAAAGCAAAAAGATAATCAGAATGCGCTGGCGACAACGCCCACGACTGTTTCTTTGGATCAATTGTTACAACCTGAGTATGCTCAAAAACTTGCAATGCAGGATCCTCGAACGAGCAGTGTAGGATTGCAGTTTGTGATGTGGATTCTTAAAACTAAAGGTGAAGAAGAAGGTTTCAAATATTTGTCAGAGATGATGAAACAGGCCCACAGTTTTTCTCCTAGCTGGTCGACTTCTTACGGACTTTTTAAAGCGGGACAAGCCGATTTGGTTTTTTCGTACACGACTTCGCCGTTGTATAATCTGATAGAAGAGAAGAATTCGAATTTCAAAGCCCTACAGATGGTCGAGCCCAATCCTGTACAAGTTGAATTCGTCGGAATACCCACAAGCTGCCGGAACTGTGAATTGGCCGAAAAGTTTTTAAACTTAATGCTTTCAATTGAAGGTCAAAAAGTCATTATGCAAAAAAACTATATGCTTCCCGTTTTCAAAAAAGCTGCAGAAGGAACACCCTTTGAAAAGGTGCCAGTGCCATTTCGTTTAATGGATATTCAATATCCTTCGGTTACTGAAGTTGATCGTATCCTTAAGCAATGGTCAGATTTGCGGCGGGAAAGCAGCCTTTAAAATGGAAAAAAAATTAATACCGTATGGTATTTGTTTTTTTCTTTTAAGTCCCTGCTTAGTCCTTTTAGGTTTAACAACCACCTGGGCCGCACCCGATAGCGGAGAGCTCATCTGGGCTTTGGGTAATAGTTTTACTCAAGCTTTTTTTTCTGCACTTTTAACTTTGGCTTTGGGCTTTGTCGTTGCTTTAGGGCATTTAAAAATCTCTGCGCAAAGATTTGTCAGTCGAAGGGTTTTTGAAGGGCTTTGCTTAATCACTCAGTTTATTCCGGTTGTTGTAAGTCTCGTCGGAATTTTAAATCTGATTCAGCCATTTCCGATGGGAACAATCGGGGTCATCACAGTTCACGCTTATCTCAATTTCGGAATGGCCGCGATTCTTTTATCCCAACACATGAGAAGTGTCTGGAGTGAAACTTCTGATGTTGCCAGAACGCTCGGAGTCTCTAGGTTTCTATTCTGGAGAAAAATTGGAATTCCCCAGATTAAGCGCGAACTTACTTTGATTTTTCTATATTTGTTTTCAATGTTCTTTACTTCGTTTTCAATTCCCTTAGTTGTTGGCGGCGGACGGGGAACTACGCTAGAAATTTTAATTTATGAAAAAATGCGGCTTTCGATGGATTGGTCAGGCGCTGTAGTTTTAGCTTGGATACAAATCGCGTTTATTTTTGCTTTGTCATTGCTTGCTTTAAAAACTCGCAAGCGGGCGCTAAAAAATTCGGCTGATATTTCGTGGCTTGGATCTAATGCGGGAATATTTTTACTTCTCATTTTAATGGCAGGATTATTCGTTGGTTACAGTTCGGGATTAGCAGAAGGTTGGATTCAAAGAAGCGAGCTTTCGGGTTTCTCTTCTGATTTTGTGTATGGATTCTTTAATTCTGTTTTAATTGGGCTTATTACTTATGTTTTTGTAATGGGAATATTTAAAGCTCTAACTTTGATTGGTGTTATACCTAATTGGCTCGATCGATTCTTAAATGGTTATTTGGCTCCAAGCACTTCGCTAACTTGTTTCGCGTTTTTAATTATTCTGCCTGCGGATCAAGTGTGGAGTTACATAAAAATTCCACTAGCGTTTACGATCTTAACTTTGCCGGCACTTTACCGAATGGGTTTTGGAGAAAGATTAAGAGATTTAAAACTGCAACTGGAACACGCAGCACTTTTAGGCTCGACTTCGTATATGACTTTTAAATATGTTGCTTGGCCGCAAATTAAAGT
>JANPPO010000202.1:0-12363 GCA_031428555.1 Bdellovibrionales bacterium
TAACTTCGATACAAGAATTTTAGAATGGTTGATTGCTGAATTTAAAAAAGATCAGGGCGTTGATCTTAAAAATGACAAGATGGCTTTACAGCGTTTGAAAGAAGCAGCTGAAAAAGCGAAGATCGAGTTATCGACTTCTCAAGAAACTGAAATCAATTTGCCATTCATCACAGCTGACCAATCGGGCCCGAAGCATTTACAAGTTAAATTAACTCGCTCTAAGTTTGACCAGATGGTTGAAGACTTAGTTCGCAGATCAATCGAGCCTTGCCGTAAAGCTTTAGAAGATTCAGGGCTTAAGGCTTCTGAAATCGATGAAGTTGTTTTAGTGGGTGGTTCGACTCGTATTCCTGCGATCCAAAAAGCAGTAAAAGATTTCTTCGGTAAAGAACCAAATAGAACTGTGAATCCTGACGAAGTTGTGGCAATCGGTGCCGGCGTTCAAGGTGGAGTTTTAGCCGGTGATGTGAAAGACGTTCTTTTATTAGACGTTATTCCTTTATCACTTGGTATCGAAACAATGGGTGGAGTCATGACAACACTTATTGAAAGAAACTCTGCGATTCCTACTAAGAAATCTCAGGAATTTTCGACTGCTGCTGACAATCAACCTGCCGTGGATATTCACGTACTTCAGGGTGAAAGAAAAATGGCATCAGACAACAAAACTTTAGGCCGCTTTGAACTTTTGGGAATTCCACCAGCTCCTCGTGGGGTACCTAAGGTTGAAGTCACTTTTGATATCGATGCGAACGGGATTTTGAGCGTGTCAGCTTTAGATAAGTCGACTGGAAAATCTCAACAGATTAAGATCACTTCTCAAAGTGGTTTGTCTGAAGAAGAAATTAAAAAAGCAGTCACTGATGCACAAGCAATGGCGGAAGAAGACAAAAACCGCGCAGAGCAAGCTCAAGCAAGAAACAACTTAGACAACTTGATCTACCAAACTGAAAAGTTGTTAAAAGATGAAGCTGCTAAAATTCCAGAAGCTGACAAAAAATTAGTTGAAGCAGCAGTTGCTGATGCTAAAAAAGTTGTCGAAGATCGCGCAAAACCTGCGGCAGATTTGAAAGCAGCGTTTGAAGCGTTAAATGCGGCGACTCACAAGATGACTTCTGAGCTTTACAAACAAGCTCAAGGCTCTGGTGGTGGTCCAACGGGTGCCGGCGGTGCGACCGGCGCTGAAGGCAGCGGCGGCGAAGAAAAGAAAAACGACAAGGGCGACGACGTGATCGACGCAGATTACAAAGACGTAAACTAAAAAGGTGAAAAGGTGACAGTCCACTTTTCTTGTCGATGATGCGTTAAATTCTAAAAATTAAAAAGGAGTTGTGATGAACAACTCCTTTTTTTATGTGCTGAGGCACTATTGCATTAATCATATGACCATCTGTCCCGTGACCAGAACTTGTGAGTGTTTTTAGCTCTTACACATGGAAACTCAAAAACCTGCTCCGATTGATACACTTAATGACCCAGCGTTACGCATTTTGTACCTGTCACATATCGAGCGCCTCAGTTGGTATAAAAAACCAACGCATATCAAATCAACTTCGTTTGTGAAGCCTGTAAAAATTGAGTGGTTCAAAGACGGCGAATTAAATGTTTCTTACAATTGTTTGGACCGCCACTTGGCTACGAAGGCAAATCAAACCGCCTTCATCTGGGAGCCTGATGATATTAACGAAAAATCAAAAAACATAACTTATCAACAATTGCACGATGAAGTAAACCGAGCGGCCAACGTTTTAAAAAAATTAGGAGTTAAAAAAGGCGACCGAGTTACGATATATATGCCCATGATCGTAGAGTCTGCAGTTGCGATGCTGGCGTGTTCAAGAATCGGAGCTATTCATTCGGTGATTTTTGGTGGCTTTGCTCCGACTTCAATTTCTGATCGGATTTTAGATTGTGATTCCGAGTTTGTCATTACCGCTAACGAAGGCAGGCGCGGTGGAAAAAAAGTTCCACTCAAAACTAACGTTGATGAGGCATTAAAAAAAGCCCCTGTTGTGAAAAAAGTTTTGGTTTTTAAAAACACAGATTCCGAAACCGCGATGCAAGAAGGTCGGGATGTCTGGTATCATGATATCGCACCTACAGTTGAAGCTTTTTGCGAACCTGAAAAAATGAATGCAGAAGATCCACTTTTTATTTTGTATACATCGGGATCAACGGGAAAACCCAAAGGTGTGCTGCACACAACGGGTGGTTATCTTGCTTGGGTTAGTTATACTCATGAAAAAGTTTTTAATTATAAAGCAGGGGAAATATATTGGTGCACCGCTGATGTGGGTTGGATAACGGGACACTCTTATATTGTGTACGGTCCACTTTGTAATGCAGCGACCAGTCTTATTTTCGAGGGAATTCCTAATTACCCGAATCCTTCTAGGTTTTGGAATGTGATCGACAAACACCAAGTTAATATTTTCTATACCGCACCGACTGCAATCAGAGCCCTCATGCGTGAAGGTGATGAGTGGGTGAAAAAAACTTCTAGAAGTTCACTCAAGCTTTTAGGCAGTGTCGGTGAACCCATCAATCCGGAAGCGTGGCTTTGGTATCAGAATGTTGTAAGTGATGGTCGCTGTGAAGTGATCGATACTTGGTGGCAAACTGAAACAGGTGGGATTTTAATTTCACCCATTCCAAAGCGGACGAAATTGAAACCCGGTTCTGCAACAAAACCACTTCCAGGAATCATTGCAAAATTGCTTACGCCCGAGGGCCAGGAAATTCACGGCGCAGGCGAAGGAATGCTTGTCTTAGCAGATTCCTGGCCGGGACAGATGCGCACCGTTTATAAAGATCACGCCAGATTCGAAGAAACTTATTTTTCGAGTTACCCTGGATATTATTTTACCGGCGATGGTTGCAAGCGCGATGAAGATGGCGACTACTGGATCACAGGAAGAGTCGATGACGTCTTAAACGTTTCAGGCCATCGAATCGGGACTGCAGAACTGGAAAGTGTTTTTGTCGGGCATTACGGAGTTGCAGAAGCAGCTGTTGTTGGATATCCGCATGATATTAAAGGGCAGGGGATTTACTGCTACATCACGTTGAATAATAATGTAGTTCCAAGTGATGATCTCAAAAAGCAACTAATTCAGTCTGTAAGAAATACCTTGGGACCGATCGCGACACCTGATCTTATTCAGTGGGCACCGGGCTTACCGAAAACTCGTTCTGGCAAAATCATGAGACGTATTTTGAGGAAAATTGCTGAAAATCAGCCAGAATCTTTAGGGGACATTAGCACGTTAGCTGACCCTGCCGTCGTGAAGGAACTTGTGGATAATCGCTTGAACAAATCGTGATAATTCTGTTAGGTTGGGCCTATGAAACATATCCTACCTGTACATATTATCACTGTATTGACACTTATCTTGATCGCTGGCTTTTCTAGACTTATTCCTCACCCTTGGAATTTTACGGCGATCGGTGCGATGGCTTTATTTTCTGGATCTCGAATGCCCCATAAGGCGTTCGCTTTCGTTGCGCCACTTTTGACTCTTCTTTGGACTGATGCGCTTTTAGGATTTCATGCGACAGCGGTTTATGTTTACGCAAGCGTTGCCCTGATCACGATCATTGGATTTTTAGTTCAAGAAAACACGAAAAAAATCATCGTAGGAATATTCGCAGGATCAGTTTTATTTTTCGTCATTACAAATTTTGGCGTGTGGTTGTCTCAAAGTCTTTATCCGAAAAATTTGGCTGGCCTAACAGAAGCTTATGTTATGGCGATTCCATTTTTCGGTAATCAGATTTTAGGCGATTTCTTTTACGCAGGTGTTCTTTTCGGCGCTTATAAATTAGTTACGACTTATGTGCCTTCTTTGAAGCACGCAAACTAGAATTCATTTCTTTTACTTTCTTCTTATTTTTTTCGAATAACGAAAGAAGCTTCTTAAAAAGCTTCCTATCTTCCAAAGCCAAAATTCTAGCCGCAAGCAAGCCCGCATTGTGAGCATTATCAACCGCCACGCACGCAACTGGGATTCCCTTAGGCATTTGCGCAATCGAAAGAAGTGCATCAAGCCCTTCCATTTTGCCCACACTCACGGGTACGCCAATCACAGGTAATGCAGTTAAGCTTGCAACCATTCCAGGTAAATGAGCAGCCCCGCCGGCGCCAGCGATAATGACCTTGAAACCCTTATCAGCAGCGGTTTTTGCGAACTCGACCATCTTTTCAGGCGTACGGTGAGCAGATACAACTTCTGTATGAAAGGTTACATCCAGGTCTTTTAGACAGTTTTCTGCATCTTTCAGAACATTATAATCCGTCATACTTCCCATAATGATGGCGACCTTTTTTTGAGCTTTCATCTAGGCTTTCCTCTCGTTTTCGTAGCGATCCCTTATTGAGCCTAGCTTGGAGAAGATGTTTTGTCTCTCAATGAAACGCTGTAGAACTTTTGGATTTGATTAAGTTATGCAACTTTTGAAATTCCTGTACTTGTTTCGCAGGCTTAACGATGCTTCAATTTATGAATGCAAAGAGTTTGGGCGTTAATATTGGTCTTTCGACAGCTCAAATGAAAAATAAGGGCACTTGGTTGGCCCGGGCTTTGTATATGTATAGTGTAGGGGGCCGCAAATGAAACTTTCAATCGCTCATAAACGATACACCATGGTGGGCGTATTCTCCATCTTGATGATTACGACTTTCCAAAACTGTGGTCAGCCAGGATCAATCGCTCTTAATAGCGACAAAGTTATCACTGATTTAGATGACAACGCTTCTCCGCCACCTCCACCGCCTCCACCAGTTCCTGGATACAAGGACTTTTCAAAGACGGTTGATGTGAATGCTGCATCTAACAAAGTCGACGTACTAGTTGTTATCGACAACTCGGGATCGATGTCTTTAGAGCAGAAAAACATGGGAGCTCGTTTTGATAGTTTCATCAGTAAGTTAAATGGTCTTGATTGGCAGGTGGGAATTACAACTACAGACGTTCAAACCGACAATACAAATTCAGCTACTAAAGATGGCCGCCTAATAAAGTTTGATGCTTTTAATCGTTACCTTATTAAATCAACTGACAACATGGCTGATGCAAAAGCGTCATTTTCGCAAACGGTTCAAAGACCAAGTGGCGAAGGAAGCGGTAACGAGCAAGGTGTTAAAGCGACTTATCGTGCTCTTGAAAGAGCGCAGGCGGCTAACAGTACAAATACTGGTTTGATTCGTGATGGCGCTGCTCTATCGGTCATCTTAGTTTCGGACGCAGATGAAACAGTTAACGGAAATCAAACTGCCGGTGACCCAGCAACTTTCACAGAGCAAAACAAAACTGAAAACTTGATCGCCTTCATTAATGCCCAGTACCCTGGTAAGACTTTTAAGTTCAATTCAATTATCGTAAGAGATAATGATTTAGCTTGTTTAGAATTAGCAGGTAGTGGGAACGAAGGTTACGGTAAAAACTATCAAAAACTGACAAATGCAACTTCGGGTGTATTAGGAAGTGTTTGTGAATCTGATTATGCCGGTCAACTTTCAATCATCGGTGATAATACAAGTGAAACAGTTCGCTCTGTGACTCTTGATTGTAATCCAGTTGATAGCGATAAAAACGGTTCAGTAGATTTAACAGTTAGAAACTCTGCTAACCAAGTTTTAACAAACTACACTTTGAACGGCCGAATCATCACATTCAGCCAAGCATTAGCAATAGGTTCTTACAGTTTTTCTTATCGCTGCTTACAGTAAGCTTAGAGTTTCCAAATTTTTAGTTCTTGAAAGGCCTTGTGAACCAAGGCCTTTTTATTTTCGCCCGTAAAATTAATGTGACCCAACTTTCGACCTTCTCTATTGGACTTTCCGTACCAAAAAAGATTTCCCTGTTTTCGATCCGGTATTGGAACTTCTTTGGTGGAAGTTCCAATCAAGTTCAGCATCACGAATGCCTTAGATTTTAATTCAACTGCTGGAAGTTTGTCTTGTAGGGCACAAAGCCAATGCATTGTGAACTGATCAACGGTACAAGAATCTAAAGAATGGTGTCCGGTATTGTGAACGCGCGGAGCGACTTCATTGATCATTAGCCCTGCTTTGGTTTTAAAAAATTCAAAACCGATGACTCCAACATAATCAATTTTATTCAAAAAAGTTTGAATCTGCTTTTTTAAGCGTTTCATTTCGGCGGTTTCTTTTTCAGGGCCTTCAACTAAGAAACATTTGTTATCTTTCTGAATTGTTTTAACAAAGGGAAAGAAAACGACATGACCGGCCTTGCTTCGAGCGACTTGGACAGCGGCTTCGTATTCAAATTTAATGAGCTTTTCAAAAATGAAATGCTCCAAATTAAGTTCTGAAGTATTGAAAAAATCTTCTAGTTGTTTTTCATTACGCAACAGAAATGTCCCGTAGCCATCGTAACCATTCCATCTCTTTTTTGCGACAAGGGGACCCATCTTTTTAAAAAGTGCTTTAACATCATTTTTTTCAAGTGTTTGGATAAAGGGGCTTGTTGAAAGCTTGTTCTTCACTAAAGCTTCTTTTTGAGTTTTTCGGTCTTGCAAAAGCTGTAAGCAATAAAGGCTTGGAAAGACTTTTCCCTTAAAATTTGCAAGGTGATTCTTCAAATAGGCAGCATCAAAAAATTCGCTCTCAAAAGTTAAGAGATTGAGATTTTCTAGGAATGATTTAAGTTGGATTTCATTTTTCGGGTCACCTAAAACTGCGTTAGGTGAAACTAAACTTGCAGGATCTGTGAGTGAAAGAGTCAGATGTTTCGGATAAAGGCCCAATGATTGCGCTTGCTGAACAAGCATCATTGATAGCTGACCACCACCTAAGATTCCGGCGCGAATTTTAGTTTCCATGTAATTCAAATATCAAAATGAGACAGTGATGTCACAGCATTGTTTCAGTTTGGGAGTTTTGCATCCGATACTAGAGAAATCTAATTCGATTTGGTATTCTTTTGTTGGGGGAATTTATATGAAACGAAGTATGCGTATAGCCGCGCTCTTGCCGGCAGCCTTGGTAACATCGATATTTTTTCAAAACTGTGGACAGCCTGGAACGATCGCAACCGCGGGACCCGTAATTCAAGGTCCAACGGGTGAACCCCTTGTTCTAGCGGAGGAGCCCCCTCAAGTCGTAGTTGAACCCCCACCTCCTGTTGCAGTTGATCCGCCGATTCCTCCAATTGTGATACCTCCTCCAGTCGTTGTAGATACTCCGCCGGTCGTAGTTGAGCCACCACCAGTTGTTGTGGTTCCTCCGCCAGTCGTAGTTGAGCCACCACCAGTTGTTGTGGTTCCTCCGCCAGTCGTAGTTGAGCCACCACCAGTTGTTGTGGTTCCTCCACCGGTCGTAGTTGAGCCACCACCAGTCGTCGTAGATACCCCGCCGGTCGTAGTTGAGTACGCTATTAAGCCAATTGTTTCTTCAAAATTTATTTGTGAACCATTTGGTAATTTAAATGGTGGCGATACTAAAGGTGGATTAAAGGCAGAGCTAGTTTACCTAGATCCGCTTTCAAATCGCAGCTTAGCAGAAAAAAATTCTTTTCTTGTAGGAGACTATTTCGCGAATACCGCTGAGTTTGTAAAAACATCTTCTCCTATTTTCTTGTCTCAGATCAACGTTCCGACCAGAAAATTTAGTGATGGATTTAGACTTTCTGACGGAAGTTTTTTATCAGATACGAACGGGAATAAGTTGATTGAGTATTTTGCACTCCGAATGAAGAGCTTATTAAAGCTAAGCGATGCAGATCCAGAAGGTGACTACGAATTCGCGACGATTTCCGATGACGGCAGTAGACTCTTTTTAAATGATAAAGAAGTCGTCAACAACGATATGCAACATGCGACTTGGATGAGATGCTCGTCTTCGGCAGTTAGTCTCAACAAAGCGTCGAAAATTCCATTAACTTATTACTACAATCAGGGGCCCCGCTTTGAAATTTCCAATGTTATGATTTGGCGTAAAAAACCAAGTGCTAACAGCTCTCAACACAGACTTTGTGGAGTTGGCGATCAAACTAAGTATTGGAATGCGAATAACGGCAGTGCAGAAGGGCCATATTGGACGGAATTGAAACAAGACGGTTGGAAGATCGTTGATGCTGCAAACTTCGAATTGCCAAATGAGCAAGTCAACCCTTGTGCAACTCAGAATGCGAACCAAATTGTGAGCGCTGCATTTTCAGATGTAAAAGACTTTACTGCGACTTTAAATATTACTTTCTTATCGAAAGCTAATATTAAAGCGAAGTTATATAAGGTTGTGGGCACTGGAGTATCAGTGGTTCAAACTTTTGACTTTTCGAGCCAGGCCAAAGATATGATCAGCCTTAACTTTGCCGGACTCGAGGATGGCGCAGTTTATTCTGTCGAGCTCTTACTTGAAATGCCAGCTTCGGGAACGCAAGTTCTAAATGAAGTACGATTCCAAGTTGTAAAAAAATAATTCGAATGATGAGGCTATAGCAAGACAACAATAGCCTCTATACAAAAGGCTATTTAACTTTCGTAATCCAGTCTTGAAATTTATCAAGGCTGGCTTTCGAAATCTGACCGAAGCTAAAGCGTGTCGGTTCTTTATCATCACCAACGGGAACGCAGCGAAAAGCCACAAATTCGTTCTTCTTAGGAGAACTGATGAAGATTTCTGTTTCTGCATTGAAGTAATCACGTGGAATTTTATCTTCCAGCATCACTCCGCCAATCGAGACATTCTTTGTATAAGATAAGAAGGTCTTTTCTTTATTTGAAATAATCACTTTTAAGCGCATATCGAACCGAGCGTACTTACGCTGTTCCGAGTACTCTGCATTTGCATCTTCTTGCTTTTGGCTTTTGCCAGGAATCTTAGGCGGGGACATCGGCTGCTCGTAAGAAACAATAACGAAGTCATCAGCAACTCTGATTTCGCCGGTCTTTTCATCGCTGATTGGATTAACGGTTCCAGGTTGAGTATGCTCTTCAAAATCATCATTCAGCGCTTCAGCTGGAAGACTTGGAATTTGGTACTTCCTTTTCTTGATGATCGCATCTGTTAGAGCCTGAGAGATGGGGATCCAAGTCTTCAAGCCTAAGGTCCAGAACAAATCTGAGGAATTCCCGATTTGTGAATCTTTGTATTGCTCGAGTAACGACAAGAAGTCTTTGAACTCATGAACTTTTTTAGTGGGCTTTTGAAATACAAAAAACACGGTTGGTCTCCTTAAATTGGGTCTCTGGAAAATGGGTCTCCGGAAGATACCTCTTGGAGACTTTGATTATGGTAGCCATTCCTTGGGAGTAGTAGCCGATTCTCCTATGGCAAACAATTTTTGCGACTTACGTCCGGAAATGAAGGATTTCTTTGTTCCAAAAGAAAGCCTCAAGTTTAATGAAGACTCATCTATTTAGAAAATGACACCTCGGGGGGAAGACTTATGTATTCAAAATGGCTCAGGATTTGTGTTTGCATTTCCATTTTGATGGGCACTCTTTCTGCGTGGTCCCAAACAGAAGCTAGTTCAGGCTCCCAACAAGGCGCTCCGCTTGATCAAAAACTCAAGCTGTCATCGAAGGATGAAGTTTCTCCGATCTTTGAGGGAGTGGTAGCGGTACAGAGAAAAGCAAAAGTTAAAAAAGGTTCATATCTTTTTAACCCGATGTTCTCGATGGATTTCTCGGATGCTCCTTATACTCAATATAGTTTACAACTTAATTTCGGTTATGCTTTGAGTGATTTCTGGGAAATCTACTTGGCTTATTCTCCAATCTACATAGCGAATGAAAGAAATCTTTCAAAGCAAGTGAAGAAGCTTGGAACGGGTCAGTACAGTATCGACGCACAAAAGCCAAAAAGCTTTATGGGTGGAGAAATCAAATGGATTCCAATTTACGGAAAAGATTCTTGGGGTCCTTATTCAATCGTAAGAAGTGATACTTTCGTGCATTTCTCTTTTGGACAGATTCAGTATTCAAGAGATGCGGGTAATAGAATGTCATTTGCAGTAGGAAAGACATTCTTCTTTTCTGATTTATTTAATTTTCGAATTCAAGCGGGCCCAAGTTTTGTTGAAACCTTTTCTCGTGATCCAAATACACAGGAAGACAAAATGGAAGCAATCACGATTGGACTTATTGAAACAGGCGTAGTTTTTTACTTTTAATTTATAATTTAGTTTTTAAAAATATAACGGAGGAATTTTAATGGAACCAACAGTCAACACAGCCGTCGAAGCAGCAGCTAGCGGCAACGTCATCACAACCTTTTTCGTAGAGGGTGGATTTACATCTTACCTAATCGTAATCGCAGGTCTTTCACTTTTAGTGATCGGTATCGAGCGACTTCATTATCTCTACTTTAAAATCCGCCCAGTTTCGGGGCAGGTTTTATCACAGCTTCAGCTTTTGATCCAAAGTCGAAAGTATATGGAAGCGCTTCAGATTTGTAACGATATTCAAAACGTTCCACAGATTCAGGTTATCAAAGCTGGTTTACTAGCAGTGGATAGCGGTCGTGAGGCGATGAAGTCATCACTTGGTTCTGCGGTTGTTGAAGTTTCAAAAGACTGTGAAAAAAGAATTCCTATTATTAGTTTGATTGCATCAGTTGCAACACTACTGGGTCTCCTTGGAACAATCTCGGGTCTGATCAAAACCTTCTCTGCGATTGCTACAGCAGATCCTTCTAAAAAAGCAGCCATGCTTGGTATCGGTATCTCTGAGGCGATGACAGCGACAGCTGCCGGTCTTGTTGTGGGTATTTCTGCAATGGTTGTGTACACACTTTGTTCTTCTAAGACAGATGATCATATTAGCGTTGCTAAAAAAGCGGGCTACGATCTAGTCGCAACAATTGAGCGATCTGAGCGTGAGGCATAATGTTTGATCTCGAAAGCACAACTCAGCGTAGACACGCGCCCGAGCCAGACTTAGTTCCCATTTTAGATGGTCTGACGGCGGTTATCTTCTTTATGTTGCTGTCGATCAGTTTCATTGGAATGACTAAGCTCACTATCCCACCTTCTACGAGTTCAGTGGCATCCGTTTCTAACGATGTGCCAATATCTGGAAGAGTGATAGCTCAGCTTGAGGGCGATTCAATTAATGTAAAGCTTGAGTGGTTAGGCAATAAGCCGGGCGCTTGGGCTGAAAAAGCAGAACGAAAGCAGCCGACCGAGAGAAATCTCGGCCTTATCGAAGCTGTAGAAAAGCTTGCGATTCGCTTCAAGGAAAAATTTCCTGAAGAGAAAACAATTCAAATCGCTTTAGCATCTAAATTAAATTACCAAGAGTTAATCTCGGTAATGGATGGCTTAAGAAAAAATGAATTGTATGCAGATCTCGTTTTGAGCTCATACACAGAGGCGGATTAGTATATGTTAGATTTTGAAGGCGATAAGAAAAGGTCAAATGTTATCATTCTTCAGCTTGCGCCGATGATTGACGTCTTCGTCCTCATCATTGTGTTTCTGATCAAAGGTACAATCATGGAAGAGTCCGCTGTCTTAAAACCAGAAGGACTAAACCTTGCGCAAAGTATGAGTAAAGAGACAAGTCTGGTTGCTCCGCAAGTGATTATTACGAATGATAAAGTTCAGTTCAAAATGATTGATGCTGAAAGACCAATAGCGGAATTTACAGAGGATAATTTCAATCCTCGCGATCCAGTGTTTGCAGCCTTCAAAAAGTATATTGCAGAAACAAAAGATGTCGAGAATGCAAATCACATCAACGTTATTAGCGATCGATCGATGTCTTATAAAACAGTCTACCATGTTGTGAAAGTTTTAAGAATTTCTGGCTTTCAATCGATGCTGTTTGTTGCAGAAGGTGAAGGACAATGAAAAAGCTGATCTTCATTTTAGTAATTGGTTGGGCTCAAATAGTTTTAGCGAGTTTCGAGTCTCAGTTGTTGACACTTGAAAAGTCGAAAGACGATTTAGGGATACGTATTCTTTTAAGAGAGTATTTCAAACGCCCAATTCAATATAAAGAGTGGAGACTTGCTCGTACCGTTTTAGGCCGACGCCCAGGTGCTGGATTTGATCTGGTGATGGCTTGGGATCGACATCCTTCAATTAAAAAATATGATACACGTACTGTTAAGACCATTCAGGCTTTGGAAAAAGCTGACCAAATGATGATTTCTAAAAACTTTGATGGGGCTTTCAAGCTGTATCAAAATGTTGCAAAGTATTTCCGCGCTCAATCGAAAGGTGGAGTAAAGAAATCAAATATTCAGTTCTACTACGCAGTTCTTCATTCGATGGCCCGCGCACTTTATGGTGCAAATAGACTTCAAGAAGCTATCGAAGTTTATAGCTGGATACCTGGAAGCTACTATCAAACTCAGCAAATTCTATTTGAAAAAATGTGGACCGGCTTCAGAGC
>JANPPO010000203.1:0-5872 GCA_031428555.1 Bdellovibrionales bacterium
TGTCTTAAACATGAGATTAAAATTTCGAGGCTCAGATAAATTCTTACTCGAGCAGTTTGGGCATTTACCTTCCTTTAAATAGCTATCTGTATTGTCAGAACGAAACCTTGTTTTACAGTCTTTGCAGTCAACAAGAGGATCAGAAAATCCATCAATGTGACCAGAAGCTTTCCAAACCATCGGATGCATCAAGATCGCAGCATCCAGCCCGACAATATCTGCTCTTCGAGTCATGGTATTCCACCAAGCGCGCTTCACATTCATTTTCATCGCGGCACCGAGTGGACCGTAATCCCAGCACGAAGCAAGTCCGCCGTAGATTTCGGAGCTTTGAAATACGAAACCTCGTCGCTTGCTTAAAGAAACAAGTGTGTTGAGGTCGAGACCCGGGTCACCAAGACGTCTGATTTTTGAGGGGACTGCCATTTAAAAACTCCGATTTCATGTAGAAGGCCCATTTAAGCTAAATCCCGCTCCAAAGTCTAGTTGATGCAATTTGTTAAATGACCCAAACTAACTAAATATGACAACAAAAAAATTGTTCTATTCCGTTGGCGTAAGCTTAAGCCTTCTACTCTTCTCTACTGCTGGGAAAACTCAGTCGGCTGAGATTTTCAAAAAAGAGCAAGAAATTGTTCGAATTCAAATGGTTCAACTCTCAAGAGAACTTGGAGTCACTTGCACTGAATGCCACTCCTCGAAAAATTTTAAAGATGGTTCGAAAGCAACTTACAAAATTGCAAAAGACCACATGAAAACTGTGGAAATTTTAAGAAACAACGGTTTCAACGGAAAAAAATATCCCGAGGCTTCGTGTTTTATGTGTCATCAAGGGAAACCAAAATTCGCATCAAAAATGCAACACCCAGAACCGATCCCCACTTTAGAAAACTCGAAGTCCGAGGACTAAGTTTCCATACCCAATATACAGCAGTTAAAAACAAAGTTTTCCAATTTCTAAAACTGTCTCATTTAGAGCCAATTTTTCTAAACAATCGAATTCTCCCAGCTATTTCGATTTTGAATGCAAGTCATATGGGGTTCAAAGACCCCAATCTCAGCATAATCTATGTATGTAGCGTTTTGTAAGTGAACTCTTAAAAAGGCTCACTTGGTTAAAGAAAAATTCTTGGGGGAAACTTGAAACTTAATTTACTTTTCATCTTGATAGCATTCGTATCGACATCGGTTTTAGTAGGCTGTGGCCGCCCTTCGCGAATGCCTGATAGCGAGAACGCAGTTTTTGAAAGTATTTCGAGCCTTGATTTTAACGTTATGAACACTGCAGTCTTCGCTGCTAAATGCGCGAGTTGCCATGCGGTTTTTTCAAGTTATGAAAGTTTGATGGCGAGCGGAATGGTCATCTCAAAAAATCCTGACCAGAGTCCACTGTATCAAAAAGTAGCAAGCGGCCAAATGCCTAAAGGTGGGCCGATGCTTTCAGACAGTGAAGTTAAAGCAATATTTAATTGGATCAGTGCCGGTGCGCCGAAAGCAGTTGCAGGAGGTACCCCCACACCACCTGGAACGCAGGCGCCACCGGTCACTGGTACACCTACGACTCCTCCAACAAGTGGAACACCTGCGACAAGTGCTCCGTCTCCAACTTTTGCTTGGATTCAGGCGAATGTTTTGATCCCACGCTGTACAATTTGTCACCGCGGAGCTTCGGCTCCAGCTGGATTTGATTTATCAAGCTACGACAATGTGATGATGGGCGGAAGAGTTGTGGCTGGAAATCCAAGCGCGAGTCTTTTATTCCAAAGAATTAACAACAACACGATGCCTCCGGGAAATCCACTTTCAGCTGATGTGAAATTATTAATTTCTCAGTGGATTCAGAATGGTGCAAAGAACGACGCTCCTGCTGGTGGTTTACCTCCAGGATCGACTCCGCAGTTACCAGAGCTTCCGCCACTTGCTCCAAACTTTAATTCGATTATGGCAAATATCATTGGCCCAAGATGTTTAGCTTGTCATGATACGACTCAAAGAAAAGGCGGAGTTGTATTACAAGACTACCGCTCTCTGATGCTGGAAGTTAGAGCTTTCGATGCAGGTAGTAGCAAACTTTATAAAGAAATTGAAGATAACAACATGCCTCAATCTGGCGGACCGCTTAACTTTCAACAGAAGGAAACGATTCGCCAGTGGATTAACTCGGGCGCAAGACCTTAAGGATAGAAGTGAAGCATAACGTTTAATCTTTCTACCGGCTTCTTTTGAATTCCTTGAATGTGCAAGTTTTGTCCCATCACTTGCACTTCAAAATGAGGCCTTGGAAAAAACTGAACGCCTAATGAGTGAGTATCAGTACGAGTTGCATGAGTATTTAAATTCGTCTGAGAAAACTCTTGGGCTAAGAATAAATGAAACCCTTTAAAAGGTTCATAGTTGAGTCTCATATAATCAACAATTCCCCATTGATGATCACTTGCAGAATAAGGGTAAGCCCTGACCGCAGTTAATTGTCCTAAAAAATAAATATGTTCTGTTAATCCGACCACAGCATATGGACCTAACATATGAGTAATCAAATCAGGATTTTCGCCGTAGTAATAACTGAGTCCATATTTGTGACCATCTTTCGGATGGTAGGCAGTCGAAAAAGTGATTCCTCTTTGGCGAATGGGTGTCTCGTCATCGGGACGGCCCAAAATAGCAGTTAAAAAATAATGCCATTTTTCTCCTTGATAAGCCCCTTCAAGATTATAAGTTTCTTGGCCCTGATCCCAACCTAAACCTCTGCGAATCACCGTGTTGTGATCCGGAAGGTGAAGTCCGAATGAAGGAAAAAACTTTCCGCCTCTTAAGGAAATCTCGTCAGTTGGTTTATACATAATGTAGTGCCGGCGACTGAGCATTTGGCTTCCCTTTTCGGCAAAAGTATTTTCGCCTACAGAGACTGCCCCCACCCATTTTTTAAGAGTGATTGCGACTTCCAAGTCTTTTTGCATGTGAATCCAACGTTTGCGTTTGTCACCGTTTGCAAGTTTGTCTGCGATTTGTACCGTTCTTAAGTCCCCGCCAAGGGCGACGGTTTCAGTTGTGGGAATGAGATACATAAAGTTCTCTTCACCTTCATAACCCCACGTTGAGAGAAGTTCTTTTGAAAGAGATCTTCCATACTGCGAGAGAACTCCACCACCTGTTGGACTAATATGGCAGACCATACAGTTATTATAATTGTGCCGAGTTAGTTCCGGATAACCAAAAGCGGTTCCTGAAACAAATAGCAAAACCAAATTAATCCATATGATTGAAAACAGACGCATGGGTGACCTCTCAAGTATGTCCCAAATTGAAACACGTTTTCGAAGTATCGAAAAGGACTTAATAATTTTGCATCAAGCGGCAAAAAGAATGGATCTGCAAAGCTGACCTGCAACGCTAAGATTAAAGTCACACAGGGGGAATTATGAAATCAATGAATCAATTATTAAAAACTTCTAGTCTAGTTATCGCTATGAGCTTTGCTTTATCAAGCCAATCACTAGCTGGTGATGCTTGGGTCTTAGACTTGAGCAAGTCGAATACAAAAGTCGACTTCCATGCTGATGGAAAAATTATGAAGGTGCATGGCGAAAACGCTAAAGCTTCCGGAAGTCTTTTAATTAAGGACGGAAAAGTTTCGGGCCAGGCCATTGTTGACTTAAGAAGTTTAACAACAGGTATTTCACTTCGAGATGACCACATGAAAGATAAGTATCTTGAAGTCAAAAAGTTTCCAAAGGCGATATTAGAAATCGTCGAGATCAAATTACCTGCGAATTTACCGTCAGGTGATTTCGAAGCTCCCTTCACTGGAAAATTAACAGTACACGGAGTTGCCAAAGCAGTTTCTGGTACCGCTAAACTTTCAAAAGATGGTTCTAACTTAAAAGGCGAAGTTGAATTTGGGACGACAATATCCGGTCACAAAATTGAACTTCCAAAATACTCGGGCATCGTTTTAAAAGACGATGTAAAAGTTAAGGTAGAATTTAATGGTCAAATGGGCAAAAAAATCGAAGGCAGCAAAGTAAGTCAAAAGTAGTATCAAAGTCATTTTGAAGTCATTTTGATCTAAAGCTAGACTTTAATAGAAGAGGTCGTGTCGGGTTAATCCACACGACCTTTTCATTTGTGATTAACGCGTATACGATATTCTGATCTAAACAGGTCAATAGGAGAAGTTTTTGAATTTTGAAGCCGTGACGAGCGAAATTGATGAACTTATCCGAAGTGGACAGCGCGAGCTCGCAGGCCGGAAAATTAAAGAAATCAAAATCAGCACGATTCCTCGAGCCCACATCAATTCCATGGCTAATCTTGCAAGAAGAACGGGCCACCTCAACCTGGCGTGGCAAATGATCTCTCCACTGATTCGGCCCAAATTTCCACTTGCAACACCTGCCACTGATACTGAAAAAGCAACTTACACAATTATCCTACTTGCACTCGGAGCAATTCCAGAAGCTGTCGAGCTTTTAGAAAGCGCAAATCCTGAGTCTCCGGAAATTAATTTGGCTTTTGCGTTTGCTCACATTAGTCGCTGGGATTATTTGGCTGCTATTCCTAAGCTTCGACTTTATTTGCGCTCTGAAAAAATAACTCTTTATGAAAAGATGATCGCACAAGTGAATCTTGCAGCTTCTTATGTTGCTTCTGGAAACGCGAAGGATGGCTCGCCGCTATTAAAGGAAATATTAGAAATCACAAGTCAGAATAATTGGCACCTACTCAATAGAAATGCTCTAGAAATCAGCGCCCAGCTGGCCATACAACTTGAAAAATGGAGCGATGGCGAAAAACTCTTAAAACAAGCAAAGCATGATAGCGATAATCAATTTAATTTGGACAACTTTTTTGTCACCAAGTGGCAAGCGATTATTGCTTTGTTAAAAAATGGACCGACTCCCGCTGCCTTAAAGGAACTTTCTGAAGTTAGAGATTTAGCTTTAAAAAATAAGCACTGGGAAACGATCCGGGACTGTGATTTCTACCAAGCCATCACAACCAAAAATTCAGATTTAGCATTGAGACTTTATTTTGGAACTCCATTCGCAAGTTATCGCAAAAGATTAATGGACCGTGCCCGCGATTGGATGACCTTACCGACTGAATACGAATGGCAGGTGTTAGAGCAACACTCTCGATCTCAGCCGGGGGCGCCTCAGCCGGCCGCACCTACGCCGGCCGCACCTCAGCCGACAACTCGAGTTTTTAATTTAAGTTTGGGTGAAGAAATTTCCGGTCCCGCCAAAGTGAAACCTGGGACTGCTCTTTACAAAGCACTCTTTGCCATGACTTCAGATTTTTATCGACCTTTTTCGATGGGCTCGCTTCACTCTTTAGTTTTTCCGAAAGAACATTTCAATCCTGATTCGAGTCCTCGAAGAGTTTCATTTTTGATTCAAAGATTAAGAGGGTGGTTCAAAGAAAATGAATTACCTTTGAATATAGTTTCAGAAGTAGATGGTTTTAAACTTCAAGCAACAGAACCTTTTACTTTCGTTTTGGAAAAAACAGGTTCCGTGAAAGTAGCAAAGACTGCAGAGCCTGCCCAATATATAGCTCTTGTTAAAAAATTGAAAACTCAAAGTGCTGGCAAAGCCCTGAAGACATCTGAAATTTCTGAAATAACAAAATTATCAGTGAGGTCCGTTCGATATTTTTTAAAATGGGCCTTAGAGAAAAATAAAGTTCTCAAACAAGGCAGTGGTCGCGAGTCTCGATATAAGATTCGCTGAAGCTCAATCTTGCAATCACCGCGGCTTAGTCTAAGATTCACTCAGGTTAATCACAAATTGTGAATCTACTAAACAGTTCCTGATCCTTTGTCACTTAAGACTAATTTAAGAGTTATGTTGCATTGCAAGTAACTGAAATT
>JANPPO010000204.1:0-4799 GCA_031428555.1 Bdellovibrionales bacterium
TTAAAAGTAAAACCCGTGGCACAGAGAAAAAAAACGTATGCTACAATTTTCATTCTTAAAGCCTAAGCTTTCGTTTTGAATAATTCATCTACTCTCTGAACCCATTTATCATCGACCGGTGAAACAGCAAGCTCTTGAACTTGCTTACGTTCTTCTTCGGCTAGTAAAGTAGACAAATAACGTTCAGTATAACTTGGAATAATCGTAACAATGACTTTGCCCTTATTTTCTGGCCGAGCGGCAACTTGCAACGACGCAGCAACCGCAGTGCCAGATGAAATTCCAACTGGTATTCCTTCTGATTTTATAAGTTCCCTAGCCATTTTCATTGATTCTTCGGTCGATACTTTTACAACTTCATCAACTAGTTCTCTTTTGATTACTTTAGGAACAAACCCTGCTCCAATACCTTGAATTTTATGTGGCCCTGGTTTCCCACCTGATAAAACTGGAGATTCCGTTGGCTCAACCGCTATCATTTTAATATTTGGATTTTTACTTTTTAAAAATTCACCAACTCCGGTAATTGTTCCGCCCGTTCCAACTCCACTGACTATGATATCAACTCTGCCGTCCGTATCTTCCCAGATTTCAGGACCCGTGGTCGTTTTATGAATTTGAGGATTAAATTCATTCTCGAATTGACGAGCATAAAAATACTTTCCAGGATTTTCTTCATTCATCTGCATGGCTTTACCAACAGCACCACGCATACCCAAAGGCCCTGGGGTTAAAATAACTTTCGCTCCCAAAAGAAGAAGCAAAGTTTTTCTTTCAGTCGACATCGTTTCAGGCATGATAAGCGTCAGCGGAAAACCTTTCGCAGCACAAACAAATGCCAACGCAATTCCAGTATTTCCACTGGTAGGCTCAAGAACTTCCATGCCTTTTTTGAGAATTCCAGCCGCCTCAGATTTTTCAATCATGTTTAATCCAATTCGATCTTTAACCGATCCCAATGGATTAAAAAATTCAAGTTTGAGTAGGATTTCGGCCGGAAGATTTTTTCCGATTCTTTGCATTTTGATTAGAGGAGTTTTTCCAATCGTCTTTGTTATGTCCGAATATATTTTCATTTTGCATCGCCTTTGACTTTTTTGTATCAGCGGCTGGTCTCCAAAAAAATCTCAAAGGCCACTGATGAGATCCGGCTGGATCATTCAGTGTATAATCTATTCCGATTCTGGGAGTTTTAACAATTTCTTTCGAAGGAACGTTTTGCCTGTCCTCAATCCACAAATCGCTGCTTTGCAGTGAAGAAAAATTCAAGGTTTTGTCAATTTTGAGAACCTTACAAAGGCGTCCGGGCCCAGCCATCATACGGTTCCATTTTTTCACGTCGGACTCAACTAGCATCCATTTTTTAATACTCGCGGAAGATTGCAGTGGAACGGCGCCACGAATAAGGACAGCCTCTGGCACCCCTGCTTTGCGAGTAACAGTGTTTAAACAGTAATGCATGCCATAGATGAGATAGACGTAAGCGCGGCCAGCATCGCCCCACATGGCCTCAGTACGCATTGTTCGTCGGCCACCAAAGGTATGGCAAGCTCGATCTTTTATTCCGAGATAGGCTTCAGTTTCAGTAATAACGGCTTTTAGGACTAGCCCATCTGGTAGCTTCCGACAAAGAATTTTCCCAATGAGTTCTCGAGCAACTTTTGCTGTATCTCTCGAATAAAAACTCTTTTTCAACTTCATGATAAACACCAACCAAAATAAGCATTGAATGTACAGAAATAATCATGTTTTTCCAAAATTTTTAACATTTGAATGTTGTCTATTGCCAAAGATTATTGAAGGTTGAGACTTCAAATTGAGCAATACAGAGTTTCTAAATAGAATGATTACGATTCACTACAGAAAATTAGTTCGGGCGGAAAGAAACGTTGCCCATTTAAGCGATTTTTCTAATCTGATCGAGCTTGTTACGAAAAACACTTAGCTCATGTTTGAGCATGTTATTTTCATTCACAAGTTGATTCACTTTTTTCTTTAGGAATTCGATTTCTTCCTTGGTTGACTCACTTTTTGAATCACTTTTAGCTTCAGCTTTTACGCCATCAAATCGAAGTTCTTTTTCCGCCGCAGCTGGCGCTACACTTACAACAGAATTAAAGCCAACCTCAGCCAATCTCTCTTCGATATTTTCAGGTATGAGAAGCTCTGGATCCAGTTTATCTAGTTTGATAATATTCTGAGCAATCATAGTTCGAGTCTCGCTCAAAATTTTCATTTGGCTAGTCATCTTCTCAGCAGGAGTCGGATTAATTTCCTGAATTGTCATAGTAAATTTACGCTGATCAGTAGAGGTGATTGCCTTAAATACTAAATCAATCTTCGCTTGTTCGGACCCATGGAATGCAGAAGCTAGAGTTAAAATCTGTATTCGAGAAAATATTTCTGCAAGATAAGTTGGATTCCATGTAAGAATTTTTTCTAACGTTAAAGTTTTCCGTCTGATCTCAGCTTCCCAAACAGGGCTTTCCTGAGCAACGATACCTAGAAATTGTTCTTGTTTTACTTTACCTGATGTTTCGATCAGTTGAAGTAATTGAACAAAGCCACCTTTTTTTTTATAACGATCAAGCATACCCATGCAAATATATCGGTGAAAACACGACATAAATTTAGACCTAATTTCATCCGTACCATTATGAGAAAAAACGAATTAAACCGACTAGTGTGATTGGTCACCTTGACCAAATTTTTCGACAGAACTAAATATTAACTCTTCGCCTGCTAAGCACTCTGAACATCGCAGCCTATTCACTACTCTGAACATCGCAGCCTATTCACTACTCTGAACATCGCAGCCTATTCACTACTCTGACCGCAGTTTATTGAGCGCCTTGAGTACATTTGTATTTATAGTAAACCGTCGAGCCGACCGGCAATTTTTTATTGAAACGTAGCTCTGAACCAACAACCGTATGTGTGATAGAAGAATCACTTGAAGAGACCGTGATATTTTCAATTTGGAGTTGAGGAGCCGCGCACTTTAATGCAATTTTATCAACAATCTTACCTTGAATATTATTAAACACGCTTAGAAGTTGCTGAGTATAATCATTTGCGCAAATATCACCGGCAATTCCAGCACCCGCTTGAGTTGCATTGTAATATTCCCATCCGTAACTTCCACCTACAAGGCCATTTGTCTGGGCATTTTGCTGATTTAAGCAAGTTTGATCTTTTACGATAAACGCATGAATCCCTAAAGTTTTTTGTGGATATTTTGCTTTAATCTGACTGATAAGAGTCGCAGATTTATCTAAATTCGCTAGCTCAAAACCAGCAATATTGTGCCAGTACATTTGGCTTCTTTCATCTTCATCAGCTAGAAAAATTATCGCCAAGTCAGCCTCTGGGCGAATTAAACTGTCAGGATTATTTTGCACAACTAGATTAGCTGCAAAAATTCCTCTCTCGTCAGTAGAGGGGCATGCATTGTAATAAGCTTGTGAATAAGCGGAAGTATCGCGGCTTCCAGCGTAGTTAATGATAAATTGTTCACACGAAATAGTTTCAGGTCGATTGATCACCTGATTAAACATCTGTTCTTTTTGTGATGCAGAGCCAGAACTAGGAACTAAAAATTTTTGTGAATTCGAAAATGGAATCAGTTTTCCATCCTGTAATGCTCCGCCTTGGTTTATTGAGCGAGGAGCATTTTGTCCTGAGGAAATATCTGTCGTTGTAACAGCCATTCGATAATCGATAAGTCTTTGATCAAATTGAGCAACAAACTGATTGAATCGTTGAGCTAATCTCGCTTGCTCAAAAGACATCGAGGCAGAGTTATCATTTACGAAAAGGACGTCAACTTTTCCACCTGTAATAGTTTCAGTACCTTCATGAACAACCGCGCCAGCTTGAACAACACAGTTCGCAGCACCTTCACAACTGGCCTTGGTCGAAAACTTAACAGCAGAGCAACCCCAAAAGATTGAGACGCTCGTTACAAGAGCCGTCCATTTCAAAAAGGACTGAGCAAATTGATTAAGCTGATTCGTTTTCATGACAACACCTCTACCTGACTCAAGTCCAAGTCCTGTACCAATTCGACGAATCTTAAAACCCTTATAAATAAATGGAATTATTAATGTATTACCAATCTCATAATGAAACACTTAATGATTGTTGATCATTGCTTAGACAGAGAGACGATTTACGCCTGACAATCTCAAAATAGAACGCCACTCTAAAACTATGTCGATTGAAAAACAAAGCCAACAGAAGCCGCCAGAATTAAATAAGCAGAAATCTGGATTAACCAAATGGATTTTGTTCCTACTTTTAGTTACCGGTGTCGGATTACTGGCAGAGTCTTTCTATCAGAATTCAGTTCCTTCAGTTCAACATATTGAAATGCAGTCTCAAAGCCACTTCGTCAGCCGAGATTTGCATCAGTTGCACAAGCAGGGCCAGATTCCAAAATATTTTTTCCAACTTAAAAATATCAAGTGGTCATACCACGATGAAGACCTAAGAAAAGATATCCCTGAGGAAAGCATCCCCTTCAAAGCGAATGCCTCCGGGTTATATAATTTAGAAGTTGATGCCTTTAGCTCCCAACAAAAAACATCAAAGATTGCAGTTATCCAAATGAACCTCATCGAAGTCAAAACCGGTAACAAGATTTGGGAACTAAGCAGAAACTACGAAATCGATACTTCAAAATAATCGAAGAATTTAGAATTTAGAATTTAGAATTTAGAATTTAGAATTTAGAATAATTGATTGAACTCAATATAAATTACAAGAAAAAATCGACAAGCCCGAAAAGAAAAACCCGA
>JANPPO010000205.1:0-19175 GCA_031428555.1 Bdellovibrionales bacterium
TGCTAAATCAGAAATCTCGGGAACGTTGCTCTGCATGTCTTTTGTAATGATACGGTTTAATTCAGATCGGCACTCTGGCGTTAGTTTGTGCTTACTTTCGCCTTTTTGCGCCTTCTTAACGATGTCGCCACCACAAAGTAGAAGTGCCTTATTTCCTGGTTTAGCAAGCTCTTGCATGATCTCCATGACTGCTGCTGTTTGGATCAATGAAAGATTCGGCATCTGCGCCAAATCAACTTCAGCCGATGCGCGAGATAAGAAATTTAAAGCCAAAACAAAGCCAACAAAAAATAAGAATGATTTTTTCATATAGGTAAAGTTGTACTCGAAATTGGCACTCTGTAAGTTAACTATTTATTATTTTAGAAAGATTTCTCGCTGTCGAAATTTGTTACAACTCTGATTAATTTACATTTCCGTATTTTTCTTCAGTGAAAAAGAAGATTTGCAGTTATCTTCACCCGTGTTTATTTTTTACTAGGAGTTAAAAGATGATCAAGATTATTTCTGCTCTTCTATTTTTAAGTACTGCTTCACACGCAGTAGTCGATAGTTTCATCCCTTGTGTTGCCGAAGAAGGCCAACAAACCATCAAGCGGGTTCGTGAAGTTCTAAATGCTCCAACAAAAGCGGGCAATGCTGATTTCGTAGGTTACTATGAGCTATTAAAAGCTCGCCAAGTTATCGGTTACCTTCCGTATTTTATGGAACGTAATAAGCCTGTCATCGCGGAAGCTTTCTTTTGCTCGACATCTTACCAGAATTATTTCTACGTTCGCGGCGCCGCTCAAAATATCGAAAACTGGCAGCCTAAAAACAAAGAGCTCATCGTTCTTAAAGGTATTCAAAATGACGAAGCAGTTAGTAACTTAAAACTAACTCGAATAAATAACAGCGAAATCAAAGTTGATGTTTTCATTCGCTTAATGGGCGGCGGAAATAACATCATCAAAGATGTCGCGATCCTTTCGTTAAAACCTAAAAAATCTTTATAAGCTGCTTACATCAAGCGCAGTTGCTTCGTATTAACAGGCTCGAGATTAATGATCTCGAGCTTCTTTTTTTCTAACCGGTAGATTTCTTTCGCCACAAAACTTCGATGACAATCGGTTGCATCCGCTTCGTAACATAACAAAGCGATACGTTTTTCTTTCATTATCTCGCGAAGAGTTTTTATTTCTTTTTTCGCTTGGGGAATGATCTTAGCCACATAGTCTTCAAACATTTTCTTGCGAGTCATCTTGCCTTCTTTTTTAAAAAGAGAGTGAACTCATCGACATCCAAACCTTCGTAGCCAACGGTATATAGTTCCATGCCTTATTTTATGCGTTTTATATTTAATTTAAAGACACTCTGAGCATGCATGCTAAAGCACAGTGCTCAGAGCCGAAATTGAAGTAAACTACTATAAGCGAGCGCAAGACAAGAGATGTGTCTTATTTCCTTTGAGTTGAAAAATTGAACTATTCTCGCCATCGATAGTAATCGCGCTGTATGTTCGATCATCTATGTCTACGCGAGAAGGCTCTTGGTTAGCGTCGATCTTATTTGATGATTCAAAGTAGTTACCACTCACTAAAATGTTTTCTTGAACAGTTTCCCTTTTGGCTCTGGAAAGCACTGATTTGGTAATAGACAAATAGCTTCCGGCTTTGATCTTCGTCATTCCTGTTGACGGGCTAATCACAATTTTAAGCTTGCCAGTAAGCTGGATGCTCGCGCCGCCTGCTAGCATAGCGGGTGTCGCGCAGTTAACGGTAACTTCTTTTACAGAAGCTATGGCCTGAACGCTTAATAACAAAACCACAGGCATAAATAATTTGATCATTTGTATTCTCCTTAGAAAGAAAGTTGCTTTTTTTAGTTCGACTAAGCATCTTTTACAATAAGAGTGCCATTTCACGTGTCATCCGATTCAATTTTAATCTAGTAGAGCTTTTTCGTATGGCTAAGATTTAGTCAGCTGCGCTTTTTGAGTCCGGGAAACGACTACTTAGCTTTACTAAAAAAGTCCCACATAAGATTCGTCGAACTTGGGCCTTCCCTATTAAAGAACGGCACTTGAGTTGGATTCTTCGAATCAGGTCCCAGTAAAGACCCATATCTCAAGTTCTTAACGAAGCCGGACCACGAGTGACCGATACCCTCAAGATTTACGAATCTTAGTTTCACTGAATTGGAATCCCAATAATCGGTTACTTTATAACTGATGCTTCCTTCTTTCATTTCTTTAGGTGGAAGGGCTTTGGTTTCACTTCCAAAATCCGCAATGACTTGCGCAGTATTTTTTGGATTGACCGTGTTGTCATCGGCACCGTGAATTAGAATAACTGAGCCTTTGAAATCTTGCGGTTTACAAGGAGACTCAGGGCGAGTTTCCGGCGGCCCTTCTTTTAATACACGATCACCCTGGTACAAATTTTTCGCCAGGCCGTAAGAGGGTGCTGAATGAATTCCTGCGGCAGTAAACTCATTTGGAAAGCAAGAAATCAATCCCGCAACAGTTGTAGCTCCTGAAGAAATTCCTGCCAGATAAATATTGGGATCTTTTAGCTGAAGTAAACTTTGTACAGATTTAATTTGATCATAAAGAATTTTAAGTTGGCCCATGTCGGCGCGTTGATTTTCTGGCAAGTACCAATTCCAGCAACCGATGGGATTCGATCCTTCTGGAATTTGCGGATAAAGAATTAAGAGATTATTTTTATCCGCGATTTGATTCCAGCCAGTCCCAAGAGCCATTGATTCAGGAGATTGCAAACAGCCGTGAATGACGACGACAAGATTTGCTTTGTCCGCTTTCAAATTTGCAGGAGTGTAGATTAGGGCTCCATAAGCTGCGGTTGTGAGCGACAAAAACAAATAGGAAAAAAAGCCTAACGAAAATTTGATCATGTTTATTTCCTTTTGTACTCTCGTGTGAGGTATTTAAAACTCAGTTCATGTTATCTGCGAAATCGGCAAAAAATCTAGTAATATTAGAGGTTTAAGCATCATGACAGAAGAGCAATCACTCGAGCTTTTTCATGTGTGGAATTTAAGCAGCAGCGAAAGGCGGCTAAGTGACCGATACCCCTAATAAAAGCTGACAACTGTCATTCGGAAATCTATCCTTTTAAGAGTAAAAGGAAAACACCAACAGCACATGGAATCGGCGGGCGGTATTTCTCAAAAATTTAAAGACTTCATCTTTGAAGTCGGTCAGATGACGGTCATGCTGGGCAGAGCCGTCCGTCTTATTTTTGCGAAGCCTTCGCGTTTCGGTGAAATTATTAAACACATGGATTTTATCGGTAACCAATCAGTCGGAATTATTTCTCTGACGAGTTTGTTTACCGGCCTGGCTTTGAGCCTTCAGGTTTATCTGGGATTTAAAATTGTGAATGCAACGAATCTTGTGGGCCCGACAGTCGCGCTGGGAATTTTCAGAGAACTCGGACCCGTATTAACCGGACTTATTGTTTCTGCTCGTGCCGGTGGCGCGATGGCAGCACGATTGGGTACGATGAAAGTAAATGAACAAATTGATGCGCTCGATGTGATGGGGGTCAATACAGTTCAGTATTTGATTTCTCCAAGAATCGTCGCTGCTTTTTTCTGCATGCCGATGCTGACTGCAGTATTTGATTTTGTTGCGATGATCGGCAGTTGGTTTTTGTGCGTGGTTTTAGTTGATTTAGATCAAGCGGTTTTCTTTGACCGAATTAATCAAACAGTTTCGCTTCGGCACATTATGGAAGGTCTATTTAAATCTGCGATCTTCGGAATTATCTTTGCGCTGATTTGTTCTTACAAAGGTTACAATACCACGGGTGGCGCTAAAGGCGTTGGTGAAGCAACTAACCGCGGAGTTGTCATCAGCATGGTTATGATCATCGTTCTAGATTATTTTTTAACAAGTATGATTCGAACTTATTATCTACTGACCGGCGGTGTGATGTGAGTGAGGAAAACAAGACTCCAAATCAGCAGCCCTCTGCAAGTAATGAATCAGCCGTTAAGATGGTTGATGTTAAAAAATCGTTTGATGGAAAAGAATTTGTTTTAAAGGGTTTGGACCTGGATATAAAAAAAGGCTCACTGACTGCGATCATCGGATTTTCGGGAACGGGTAAGTCAGTTTGTTTGAAACATATTTTAGGTCTTTTTGCTCCGACGAGCGGCAAAATTGAAGTTTTAGGCCGTGATTTATCAAAAATGTCGAAAGACGAACTTACGCGATTCCGTCAGGAGTTCGGAGTTTTATTTCAGTCGGCAGCGTTGTTTGATGATATGACGGTTTTAGAGAACGTATGCTTCCCTCTCATCGAGCATCGTAGGGAGCTGAGTATGGCTCAGGTCGAAAAAATCGCAATCGAGAAACTTGAAAGTGTGAATCTTGATCCTAAGCACTTCGCGAAATTACCCAGTCAAATTTCAGGTGGTATGCAGAAGCGAACGGGTTTAGCGCGTGCCCTCGCCCTAGATCCAGAAATCCTCATCTATGACGAGCCTACAACGGGACTTGATCCTATTTTGACTGAAATGGTGGATGATTTGATTGTGACAACTCATAAACGCAGACCTGGAACGACCAGTATCATGGTGAGTCATGATCTTTATGCAGCTTTTCGAATTGCTGATACCGTTGCTATGTTAGATGCAGGAAAAGTCTTGCTTGTAGGAACGCCAGAAGATTTTTATAAATCAGAAATTGAACTTGTGAAGCGATTCGTTTCAAAAGGAATAAAACACTAATGGGCTGGATTAAAACACTCGAATTTAAAGTTGGCGCTTTGGTTGTCCTGGTCGGTGGATTGCTTGGAGTCATGTCCATGCAAGTAAGCGACGACCCGGCATTTCTTTCAAGAAAACAACACGCATATTTTCTACTTCCTTCAGCAAATGGTTTGATAAAAGGAAGTGCTGTTAAGTCAGCGGGTATTCCAGTCGGCGTGATTAAAGAAATTTCTCTTCAAGGTGGTCAGGCTCGAATCGATATTTCTGTTAAATCTGATGTTCCACTTAAAACTTCTGCGGTTGTCGGAATTCAATCAATGGGTATCTTAGGCGACAAACACGTTGAAATTTTCGCTGGTGAAGAAACAGATCCACCACTTGCAGACGGCGCACAAATTTTAAATGTCAAAGATCAGGGCTCACTGGATACGATCATCACAAAAGTCGGCGATATTGCTGATAACTTAAAAAAAGTATCAGACAATTTAGCTGAAGCTGTTAGTGAAGATGGAACAAATAAACATATTCTAGGCCGAGTTATGCAGAATATCGAAAAGCTAACGGCTGATATTTCGCAAATCACAGGTGAAAATAAGGCGCAGATTTCAGAAATAGTTGATCAGGTTAATAATATTACCTCATCTCTTGATGAGTTGATTAACGATGAAACTGAAGAAGGCTTCAAGAAAACTTGGAAGCGCACGATGGCCCGCATTGATAGTTCGATGAAGAACATTGATGAAGTGACGGGTAAAATTAATCGCGGTGAAGGAACAATCGGAAAGCTTGTTAACGATGAAACAACTGTTGAAGAACTCAATACAGCGATTCAAGGTGTTTCAAGTTTATTTGATGGTGCTAGTCGAATTCAGACAGCATTCGATTTCCACGCGGACTACTTAGGTGAAATCGGCGAATCAAGAACCAATATTGGAATTCATATCCAGCCAGGTCTTGATCGTTTTTACTATATCGGAATCATTGATGACCCAGCAGGTGTCGTTAGAGAATCAAACTTAAAGAAAATAGATCCAGTCACTGGAGCTGTTACCTTTGATGAAGACGAAAGAAAAACATATAAAAACAGAACTAAGTTCACGATCCTTTACGGTATGAACTTTTGGGATTTCTCGATTCGCGGCGGAATCATCGAAGATCGCGGTGGCTTAGGTGTGGATTACAACTTCTTCCGCAAAAAACTTCGTTTAACAGCTGAAGCATTTGATTTCGACAAGACCAATTTACGTCTTAATGTTCGTTACAACATTATGTGGGGTCTTTACGTCCAAGCCGGTATCGATGACTCTTTGGATAATCAAAAGCGTCAGTCAGGTTACTTAGGCGCGGGTCTCTTTCTTACGAACGACGACTTGAAGCTCTTACTTACGAAAGTTCCAATGTAATGTTTAAGCGAGCGCTCATTAGTGTAAGTGATAAACAAAATCTGATTCCCTTCCTAAAGCCTCTTGTCGAAAACGGAATGGAAATCGTTTCAACTGGCGGAACGGCTAAATTTCTTCGCGAGCAAGGTTGGAAAGTAACAGATATCTCTGAAGTTACAAATTTCCCTGAAATTTTAGATGGCCGAGTGAAAACCCTTCACCCATTTGTTCATATGGGATTGTTAGCGAAACTAAGCGATCCCGCGCACGTTGGCGCTTTAAAAGAACATAAAGTAAAAGCATTTGATCTGGTTGTTGGTAATCTTTATCCCTTCGAGGAAGCTGTTAAGAAGAAGGCTAACGAAGAAGAGCTGATTGAAAATATCGATATCGGTGGACCATCATTTCTAAGATCAGCTTCTAAAAACTTTGAAACGATTGCTGTTGTTTGTGATCCGCAAGATTATTCGTGGATTCAGGAAAAGTCTTACAAGCTCAATCGCGATGATAAAAAGTTACTAGCAGCCAAAGTCTTTCGCATGATCAGTGCATATGACAGCCTCATTTCTGAAACTCTTGATCCAGTTAATAAGAATCCTTGGACCTTCGGGGCAAGAATTAAATCCCAGCTTCGTTATGGGGAAAATAGCCATCAATCAGGTTATTGGTATGAATCAACGGGTGCTCTAGATGGTCTAGTTAAAGCACAGATCATTCAGGGGAAAGAGCTTTCTTATAATAATATTTTAGACCTCGAAGCTTCGTTTCAACTTTGCCAAAAGTTTACTGAGCCTTGTGTTGTCGCTGTTAAACATAATAATCCTTGCGGCGTTGCGATTGATCACGATCCGCTTCAGGCAGTTGAAAAAGCTTTAATATCAGACCCTGTAAGCGTTTTTGGCGGGATTGTCGCTATCAACGTAACGGTCACCAAAGATATGGCTAAGCTATTAAGCGCAGTCTTTTTAGAGTGTATTTTAGCTCCTCGTTTTGAACCAGGCGCTTTGGAAGTTTTTGCTGCAAAAAAGAATTTAAGAATTCTTCAATGGGACTTCACGAAGTACACTTCAAACTTTGAATTCAAAAGCGTATCAGGCGGGGTTTTAGTTCAGTTTTCAGACCAAATGTTTTCAAATCCAAGCGAGTGGCAGATCGTCGGTCAAAAGCCAGATGAAAAACTGACTCAAACTCTTTTGTTTGGTGAAAAAGTTTGTGCACAGCTAAAAAGTAATGCGATTGCGCTGGTTAGTGAAGGGCAGACAGTAGGTCTAGGTATGGGCCAAGTTAACCGTATCGATGCTGTTGAACATGCAATCACTCGTTGGAAAACTCATCATCCTGAAAATCAAAATGTGGTTCTGATCAGTGATGCGTTCTTTCCGTTTGCAGACTCAATCGAGAAAGCTGCACAATCAGGGATAAAGTGGATTCTTCAGCCGGGCGGATCGATGAAAGACGAAGAAGTAAAGCAGGCGGCCCTTCGTCTGGGTGTTAATCTGATTTTGACTGGCATTCGGCACTTTAAGCATTAGAATTTTAATCTTAGAGGGGCGTAACTCATAAACCATGGCGAACGAAAATATTCTCAAAAAAACTGAGGATCGTATTTGGCTTGTAAAGTCTTCGGACTCTATATTAGGCCCGTTCACGACAGAAGAATTAGCGCAAAATGTTCGAAGTAAATCGATTGGCTTATTAGACGAAGCAAGAACGCCAACTAATCGTTTTCTATTTGTTCGGGATATTCCTGAAATTCAAGCTACGATCTCTAAAATATCTCAACAAGAAGATACGTTTGAAAAAACTCATACAGCGGCGACTGCTAATATTACAGTTACCCGAAATATTGCTGATGATAATACTCCAATACCTGAACACAAACCTCTGCCAAAATCGATTCCGCAAAATCAAAAAAATTTAAACGATCAAGCAGCAGAACCTGTTCAGTATGTTAAACTAGCTGCTTCTACTTCATCAGGTGCGGTTAAATCTTATAGTTTAAATCCAGCAAGTGATCCTATTCCCTGGGGACGTTGGGCCCTTTTATCTTTTGTTGGTTTGGCAATATTGGCTGCCATATTTTCTTTTATTCAGAAAAAAACTTGGCAGATGGATCAGAAAAAAACATGGGCCGAATTTCAACAGCTTTATGTGGCTCAGTTGTATGTTGATGCTTATAAAAAGTTAAAAGAATATCAAAAAGAGTATCCGGATCAGGCAACAGCGTTAACGCGTGCTGGATTTCTTTATTTAAATCCTGGTCGTGAACTTATAAATGCAAAACGAATGTTTGAAAAATCAGCACAGCTAGAGCCAAACAACAAAGACCTGATGGTTCAAAATTTAAACGGACTTGGATTAGTGGCTTTATACGAAGGCCAACAGATTCAGGCAAAAGCAAATTTCGACAGAGCCTTAACTTTAGAGCCAAGTAATATTTTAACTCGATTTAACTTGGTTTCCCTTAACATGAGCCAAGGTCAATTCACCGATGCTTACGGTTTAGCTTCGCAAGTTGCGGCTGCAGAACCGAAAAAGGCTGCTTTAATACAATCAACACTTTCAGTTTTGTCTCCTGTGTACAGTGAAAAAAACAAATCCCATATTTCTGCCCTCATTAAGTCGTTAGATAATTCTTCTTACCTTCGTCCAATAGTTCGACTTATGATTATCAAGTTAGTTAGTTTGCAAACGGACCCATTAAGCCTTGAAATCCAAATAAAACAATTCTTTGAAGATCTTCCAAGTTTACATGTGACCTTCACTGAAACTCCGGTCATCGATCAGCGCTGGAGGGATTGGAACTTCATTTATCAATTCTGTAGCGATATTAAAGGTCCTGCATCTTTAGAAGCTGATCTTTTAGCGATAAGAATTGTTTGTGTTTCAGAAATTCAAAAATGGCCTGAAGCAGAGCGGATGGTTAACGAAGGACTGAAGCGTTTTCCAGATAGTGACCGAATTAAGTTAGCACAGCTTCATATGCTGACGCTGATGCAAAGATGGCCTGACGTTCGAACGATTATGCGAACGGCGGACTTAACTACTGATACGGCTACCAATTGGATGTTTGCAAAAGCTTGCTATGAAGAAAAAAATAAATCTTGCACAGATCTTTATCTAAAGCCGCTTATGCAAAAGAGCATTATTCCAACTGCTGTCTACGATCTCGAAGCTAAAAGACTCTGCACTGAAGGCAAAAACGATGCTTGTCGCTTTGCGATTACTCAAGGATTAACTCAGGATCCATTAGCTTACGATTTACTTAAGATTAAGTTTAAAATTGAGGCTGGGTTATGAAAAGCCAAATCCTATTATCAGCCTTGATTATAGGTCTGATGTTTTCTGCGTGCACAAAAAGCGGCCAGTTTGAAATAGAAGAAAAAGATATCGTGTTAGTTGACCAGCTGCCTGATGATTTCATCGTTCCCCAAGTTGTTTGGAATAGTATGAAACCTAAATTCCCAGATGAAAAAGAAAAGTCGATAATCTATACATCTGTGAAAGTATTCCTGAAAGAAAAAAATAAAGGTGTTTTAAAAAAACCGATGATAGCGTTTGAATTTTCAAGAGGCGGTGGGGAACTAGACCTATCAACATTGGTTGGACCTAATCCCGGTACATTTTTTTTAGGATTCGAATTTCCAGAGTTTGAAAATGCTCTCCAGAAGAAAGCCTTCTTCATTAGCCAAAGTCGTCAAAGAAAAGCTGATGGCGAAGTATTAGGATCTGGTTGTAATAAAGTTTTTGATATCTCGTCTGAATTCTTTAAGCAAATCGGCGAAGAGGGAATTAAAATCAATACCACTCGTCTAAGACACGATTCAATTTTAGGTGGACACTTTGTTGTCTATGCTGAAGGTGAAAAGAATTGGTTACTCACCCAAGTTACATTCTATGATTCCGACCGCCAGGATCTTTTCTGCAAAGGTTTTCGTGCAGCCATAGTTCCGGGGGTGAGATAATGTGGGATCTCATAAAGGCCTACCGAAACTATGACCCTGCAGCCAAATCAAGCGGGGAAATTTTGCTTCTTTATCCGGGGCCAAAGGCAATCTTCTTTCACCGTATTGGTCACATGCTTTATAGAAACAAACTTCATTTTTTAGCGCGTTTCGTTTGCGAGTTCAGCCGTTTCTTGACCGGAATTGAGATCCATCCCGGCGCTCAGATAGGTCATCGTTTAGTTATTGATCACGGTATGGGTGTTGTAATTGGAGAAACCGCCGTTATCGGTGACGATTGTATTATTTTTCACGGTGTAACTTTAGGCGGATTAAAATTTGACCGAGTTAAGCGCCATCCAACTGTTGGAAATGGCGTTTTAATTGGTACTGGTGCAAAAGTTTTGGGCCCAGTTAAAATTGGCGATGGCGCACGAATTGGCGCAAATGCTGTTGTGACTAAAGATGTCGAACCGAATACAACAGTTAAACTCAATGAATTTCATAGGTAGATTGTGACCACTCTTCAAAATATTTTTGTTCTTTTTTTACTTAGCACTCAGTTTTCTCAAGCGCAGCCCCATGTAAATAATTGGGCAAGTGTTTATCAAAAAGCAAAAGCGAAGGTCCCGGTTATTGTCTCTGCTGGCGGTATCTGTTCTGGCGCCTTAATTTCTCCGGACATTGTTGTGACGGCTGCTCATTGCGTGGATAAGTTGCGTCCCATAAGTGTGCACTTTAGAAACCTGCCTAGTTTCACTGCGAAAATTTTAGTTTTCAGTAAGGCAGTTGATTTGGCCCTGATCCAGTTGGATGCAAAAACAAATCTTGAGCCTCTTTTGGTACTCCCAGAAGCTGAAAAAAGTGTGGAAGGAACCGTTGTCTCGACAATAGGACATCCAGTGGGCCAAGCGAATTTTAAAATCCAATCCATTTTAAAATCTGAATATACACATGTCATGTCTGCAGGAATGATTTCAAAAACGACTGATGATGGTTTTGTGTCTGATATGTCAGTCAGTCCAGGAAATTCGGGCGGTCCTGTTTTCAATACGAAGGGCGAAATTGTCGGAATCGTTTCTAAAAAAAGAATTGATCGTTTCGTTGGGCAGCTTAATTACGTATCATCTCACTTATCAGTACATAGGCTCCGAAATCTTTTAAACGACAGAGGTCCAACTCCTTTTTCCGTTTTGAGGGCAGCATCAGATTTTAATCTTTATCTACTCTATGCGACTCCACGTTTTCGAAAAGATACGAAAGGTGATGCAAAATCTTATCTTAATATCGGTGCAGCAATAGATTTCTGGGATCGACTACGCTTCTCTGCTGATACAAATGTCGATAGTGAAGAAGTGTTCACAGAGTACGGAATGGGTTGGAACTTTTATATTCAAGGAATGGATCCCGTACAATTTTATCGGGTTATTCCCGCGGTTGAAAGCATCAAATTTCAATGGAAAGTAAACGGCGACGAAGTTGAAAAAAGAGCGACTGCAATCAGTCTGACATTAAAAGCATCGTGGTTTCCATTCTTTATCAAGATCAGTCAGTTTGAAATCAGCGACAAATCTTATAGTTCTTTTAACTTAGGATTAGGCTTTTAGGCAGCTAGTTCACTTAAGCTAGCTATGAAATATTCCCAATCTGAATAGTTAGTATTCCAAATTAGCTCTATTCACCTGCAGATATGCGAGTTAGCTTCCGCTCAACATAACTTAAAAACAGTAACCATTCTTAGGAGGTTCTATGAAAAAAATGTCATGCGCAATTGGTGGATTTGTTCTTTGTGCTTTAAGTGTAGTAGCAGCTCAAGCTCAATCGGGTTCAGCCTATTTACAACATAATGTTCTTTGCCAAAATGCTGAGCGCTCAATTTTAATAACAAAAGACTTAAAGCAAGCTTACGTAAATCAAGCTGGCCGCACAAGTCAGCACACAGTTCATTACGGATCTCACTCTGGTGGCCGCGGTCAAATTTTGTCTTTTACAATTGCCGGCATTGATGGACATGACGAAGATACAACAATTCGCGACATCCTGGCGCTTTCTGAGGGACCAGTTCTTGCAACACGTGCTCGTCAAGATATGTATACTTCGACGATTATCGAAAAATTCAAATGCGGTTTTACTAGATAATTAAAGTTTGAAAATTTAAGTGGAGCTGTAAAAATTCTCCACTTAAATTTATAAAACTTAAGTACAAGATGGAAATGCGAAACGAACAGTCTTTCCAGGCCAAGTTGAAGTGTCGCCTCTTTCTTCCCAAACCTGCAATTTGATAACAGCTGGAAGAAATTCGGTCTTTTTTCCATGGGCAAAACATTCAAGATTAGCACTGTCACCGTGACCAACTTGCCGTAAGTCAGTACAAACAGTTCTCTCAAAATTTCGAGATCGTTCTAAAGATCTTTTCTCAAAACGCGGGCAGTACCATTCACTATATCCAAGATTGCTGTCGCCGTGACCAGGAATCACTCGTTCTTTCAATGCAGTTGCGCAAACGCGTGCGGGACGAATTGTCCGAACCATATCTTCAGTAATACAAGCGTTAGAATACGCAATTTCGCCTAAGGCTTCATGGTAATCGTGAGCCACATATTTTGTGCCTGCGAATGCAGTTCCTGATACTAAAAGCGTAGCCAGAATAAAAAATCTCATTAAAAACTCCTTTTGGTTTAGTTGTTGCTGCGATCGGAAATTAACAACAACTTAAGCAACTCAACAATTTATTTAAGGAAATAAATTTATGTTTTTTTGCAGCAAGAGATTTTAAAAATTTTTAATACAACTTAACTTATTGAAACTCATGAATTTACGCAGAAAATAGATTTAAGTTTAAAATTAAATTAGGGACCAATCCAAATAATAAACTCTGCCTTTTGACCACGAAACTTTTCTAAAAGCGCAGTCGGAAAATCTTCAATAATTAGTTCACTGTCTAATGTCACATCAATCATCAGGACGCATTTTCGTTTTGGAAAATGTCTAGAAAGATCATCTAGAGTTTTTGTTAACCGATAAGGTGTGTCCATTATCACAAATGGACGCAATCGTTTTGCATTTTCTGCCAAAATGTCTTTCCATTTCTTTTCTCGGGCCTCGGTTTCGGCAGGCACAAAACCGACAAATAAAAACTCGGAGTTTTTAATGCCGCTGACACTTAACAAAGCTGCTATAGATGATGGACCCGGAAGAACTTGCATCGGAATTTTCTTTTGTCTCAATGCTTTGACCAAATCTGATCCCGGATCACAGAACCCCGGAGTTCCGCAATCACTGACTAAGGCGCAGTTATGTAGTTCGCAAAGCTTGATTAAGTCGGTTAGATCACCGGCTCTTGAATGTTCATCTAGAACTTCGTATTTTTTTCCAGTAATTCCATGATGTCTTAAAAGTTTTGAAGTTTCTTTCGTGGATTCGCAGATAATATATTCGGCTTCTTGGAGGACTTTCAGCGCGCGAATTGAAATATCATCAGGATGTCCCAGAGGGGTCGCAACAATTGAAAGCATAAGTTAACTACCCTTTGAGAAAATTAGAAATTGTCGTCCAAGCCTGATCAGGTTCGGCTTTACCAGAATGAGTTGTCTGCAAAAAGAAAATTTCAATTTCAGGATGATGTTCGCGAACTGAATGAAGAATCTTCGGTTCATTTTCAAAAAACAAAATTCGCGAGTAGGCATGAGGCTTTATACTTTCAAACCAGCCGCACTTATAAACCGAATCATCAGAACCAGCGACGGGCTTCATAGCCAAACGAATCGGAGATTCAGCCGTGGAATCATCAGGAGTTGGAAGTTTCCATTTTTTAAGCACTTCAACAGTGCCCGGTCCCATGCGGTCCCAGTCTCGGCCCGTGAGGTACGCAATTTCGACACCCATTCCATGAAGCAAGTTAACAAACTCAACTGCACCTTCAACAGGATGATCGAAGTGAAGGTACTCGTTCGAAAAAAAATGCTTCGCCCAAAAATCCCGAGCATGATGATGGAAATTTCTATGAGGCAGCGGTTTAATTTTTTCAAAAGCTCTGGTTAACGCGGCTTTAATTCCCCAATCGCTTCTGTGGGTTTTCACGTCTTTTAAGTGGGGAATAACATCAGGGTATTGTTTGAGGGTTTCAGGATGATCGCGTAATTCTTCTAGGATCCTTTGGATTCGCGGACTTACATCAAACAAAGTGGAATCAAGATCAAATACCGCTAACACTGGGCGTTTTTTCTGAAGGTCTATCTTCAGGTTTTGAATGAGATTTTCGAGGGCGTTGTGCTGGCGCGTCATATCGGCCCATTCAGCCATGAAAGAGTGGCAAAAGCAAAGATTTTTGTTAGGTTCCGCCCCATGAAATCATCAATTCGTCTTCCATTTATTTCTGTCGTAGTTCTTTTCTTCATGGGCTTATTTTTATCAACTGGTTGTACCGGTAAGCGGGCCGAATCCGGCACAGCTGATAATCCTATTAAGCTTTATTTTGTGCCTTCAGTTGATGCGAAAGTCATCGAAACAAGTTCGCAAAAGTTAAAGGACTATTTAGAAAAAAATACTCCCTATAAATATGAAATTTCAGTTCCTCAATCATTTATTGCAGTCGTCGAGGCCTTCGGTACAAAGCGCGCTGACGTCGCAGCCCTCAATACATTCGGTTATGCGTTGGCTCATAATAAGTATGGAGCTGAAGCAAGATTGACCGTTTTAAGATTCGGTCTTGCCACTTATCAGTCTCAGTTTATTGTTCGATCAGATAGCAAGATTACAAAGCTTGAAGACTTGGCTGATAAGAAAGTCGCTTTCGTTGATCCAGCTTCAACTTCTGGCTACCTCATCCCACTTAAGACTTTAAAAGATAAAAATATTAAGCCTAAAGAAACTGTTTTTGCGATGAAGCATGATTCCGTTGTATCGATGGTTTATCAGCGCCAAGTAGATGCAGGTGCAACTTATTATTCTCCTCCGGGCGATGGCAAGATTCAGGACGCGCGAAGACTGGTGTTAACTCAGTATCCGGATGTTGAAAAAGCAGTGAAGATTTTAGATCTGTCAGTTGCGGTGCCGAATGATCCGATCGTTTTCCGAAAAGATTTACCTGAAGAAATGAAGACGACGATCACAAAAGCTTTCAAAGATTTCATTAAAACTCCTGAAGGAAAAAAAGCCTTTACTGATGTTTACGGCGCAACAGATTTCGTCGATGCGACCGATGCTAGCTATGCTCCGACAATCAAAATGTATAAAGACCTTGGAGTCGACCTAGAGAGTATGAAAGGTAAATAATCATATGAGCGAGACTATCCTTTCGGTTAAGAACTTAATCAAGACTTACGACAATGGAACAAAAGCGCTTAAAGGCATCTCTTTTGATGTTAAGCGTGGCGAATTTCTTGTTGTAATCGGCCTCAGCGGATCTGGAAAATCGACTCTACTTCGCTGCATGAATAGACTTCATGATCCAACTTCAGGTGAAATTCTTTTCAATGGAACTGATGTTGCAAAAATTAAAGGTCGCGCTGTACTTAATATTCGTAAAAAGATCGGCATGATCTTTCAGCAATTTAACTTGATCCCTCGGTATTCAGTTTTGATGAACGTTTTAACTGGAAGACTCGGCGGAATGAGTTCTTTTAAAAGTCTCTTTGGACTTTTTACTGCAGAAGATAAAGCTCAAGCCTTGCAATATTTAAAACTCGTTGGAATTCATGAAAAAGCTTACTTGCGTGCAGATCAGCTTTCAGGCGGTCAGCAACAGCGGGTTGCGATTGCGCGGGCGCTGACTCAAAGACCAGATGTTTTATTGGCTGATGAGCCTGTAGCGTCGCTTGATCCAGCAACTTGTCACGTGGTTATGGATTATCTTAAAAAAGTAAATCAAGAATTAGGCATCACGGTTGTTTGTAATCTTCACTTTCTAAGTCTGGTTCGTCAGTATGCAACTCGAGTTATCGCACTCAAAGCGGGCGAAGTTGTTTTCGAGGGCAGCCCTGAAGATATTACTGATGAATGGTTCCAGAAAATTTACGGCGAAGGCGCAAAGGAAGTCCATGTCCACTAATAAAACTTTTCACACAAAACCTCGAATTTTTGACGGTGTTAACGCTTTATTTTTACTTCTTGTTGCGACAGTAGTGATTGTTAAGCCCACCGATGCTCAACTTTTGGATTTAAAATTCAATGCCATGTTAGCTGCCCTCTATTTTGCAATCGGATTTGGCTTAAGCTGGCTTATCAGTTCTAAGGGTACTTTTACCTGGGGCGATCAGATCTTTAAACCACTTCATTTGAAAAATCCGAACGCAGCTTCTTGGTACAAGACTCTTTGGGGTTGGCAGGCTTTGATCGTTTTGATTTCAACTCTTGTCGTGGGTTTGATCATGACAAAGTTTTCAATCTACGAACTGACGAATCCAGACGGTATCGATGGTGCCTTAAGATTATTCGGTGGTATTTTTAATCCCGATTGGTCAATCTTACCACGCGCAGTCAATAACATCATTGAAACGATCTTCATGGCCTTCATGGCGACAGTTTTGGCGATTCCATTTGCTTTCGTTCTAAGCTTTTTGTCTGCAAGAAACGTAATGAAGTCTCCGATGGGTTATGCCGTTTACATGTTCCTTAGAACATTTTTTAACGTTGTCCGATCAATCGAAGCCTTAATCTGGGCGATCATCTTTTCAGTTTGGGTCGGCATCGGGCCGTTTGCCGGAATGCTAGCTCTCATGGTTCACTCGATCGCATCGTTAGCAAAACAATATTCTGAAATGGTTGAATCGGTCAGCGACGGTCCCATCGAAGGAATCCAATCTACCGGCGCCAACCAGCTCCAAGTCGTGTGGTTTGCGATCGTGCCGCAAATTATTTTACCCTATATCTCGTTCACGATTTATCGCTGGGATATCAACGTCCGGATGGCCACGATCATCGGTCTCGTCGGTGGTGGTGGTATCGGTACACTCTTGATTCAGTACCAGGGACAGGCCATGTGGCCACAAGTTGGTTGCATCGTTGTTGTCATCGCAGTTGTCGTTTGGATCCTTGACCAAGCATCTGCCCACATCCGAGAGGCATTAAAATAGTGAGCGAAGTTTTCTATTACGAAATGATGATCCGCGAGCACCATCTCGATTCATACGGTCACGTCAACAACGCGACCTACGTACAAATCTTAGAAGAAGCACGCTGGGAAAACATCACTCAGCACGGTTACGGTTTTGCGAAAGTTCAAGAGCTCAAAAAGGGACCGGTTATTCTCGATATCCAAGTTCAATTCCGAAAAGAAATTAAGCTCCGAGATAAAATCAGAATCAGCGTCCAAAGCGATCCGATGAAGGGCAAAATCGGCGTCATTCACCAAAAAATCTATAAAGAAGACGGCGCCGTATCTGTCGAAGCAAAAGTGACATACGGCATGTTCGATCTTGTTGCTCGAAAACTCATCGATCCGACACCTGAGTGGATCAAAGCGATTAGTTGAAATAAAAATCAGCTTCCCAAAATAGTTTTTTTAACTCTGCGCAGAGTTAAAATCTCATCAGGACCAACAAATGGTTAATGATTCCTCTTATGACGCATAGACGGACTTGTGCTAGTCTTTACCTATGTCTATTCAAAATGAAAACGATCTTATCGCGCTTCGAAAAATTGGTAAAATTGTAGCTCAGTGCCTTCAATATATGGGCTCAAAACTTGAGCCCGGAATGACAACCCTTGAACTTGACCTACTTGGGCGAGTATTTTTAGAAAAACATGGAGCTCGATCGGCTCCAAAACTAGTTTATAATTTTCCTGGGACGACTTGTATCAGTGTTAATGAAGAGGCAGCCCACGGTATCCCTAGCGCGAAAATACTTGGAGCAGGGGACCTCGTTAACATCGATGTCTCTGCAGAACTAGGTGGTTATTTTGCGGATACTGGTGGTTCGTTTATTATTCCTCCAGAGTCGAATATAAAAAGAGATCTTTGTCTTGCGACTAAGCTGGCATTGGATATGGCACTCAGGTCGACAAAAGCGGGGCAACGTTTGAATTGTATTGGAAAAGCGATTGAAGAAGTTGCCTTCAAGAGTAATTTAACTGTGATCGAAAACCTAGGCAGCCATGGTGTCGGTCGCGCACTTCATGAAGAACCTAGCTTTATACCGGGATATTATGATCCGAAAGATAGGCGAATTTTAAAAGAAAATCAGGTTATTACGATTGAACCATTTCTTTCAACAGGAGCGACGGAAGTCTATGATGCTGGTGACGGCTGGACATTACGTACGGATAGAAGATTTCTGACGGCGCAATACGAACATACGCTCGTGATAACAAAGGGGAAACCTTTGATTATGACCTTGCCTGCTTAAGCGGGAAAACACTTTGATCATATAGATTTTACCAAGTTTCCACAAGCGCACAAAATGTGCGCTATATGTGGTTGCGGTGCATTTACAGTTTCGAATTATTCCTTTAGAACTGATTGCGACACTGATTTGAATTAACCGAATAACACAAAGGAACTTCTTATGAAAAAAATCGCATTAACTCTGGTAACTGGTCTTTTACTTCTTGGAAATGTAGCGCTTGCGGATTCGCTAGCTCGGATCACATTTTTAAAAGGTAATGGCAGCTTTCCCACTGAATTAGTGACTGTTCAGTATGTTCGCCATTGTACAGAAGCCTTTTCAGGAGCTTGGATGAAGCAATCGTCTGTGAACAGAGTCGGAATCGCAGTAACTGTGCGCCAGGTTTCTTCTCGATGTAATTTCCATGAAACAAATTGGGTAACTGAGTCTGTTGTTTTGCCGATCGATGCGCAAACCCCAACAACTTATTACCGTTTGAAATCAATTTCTGGAGCCGCTTCATTTAGCGGTGTATCGGTTGATAACTTTAACTAATGTTGTAGAGGACTTGAACCTTTGAAAGATATTCGCGAGTTTGCAAATTATCGCTCGTTCCTGGCCGCCTGTTATGAAGCAGAAAAGGCGGCCCACAAAAGCTTTTTATCCATAAAATCGTTTGCCGAGAAAATCGGATTCTCGGATTCGTCATTTCGGATGATCTTAGCCGGCAAACGAAATCTTACGACTTCAAATATTTTTGTCATTGCAAAGGTTTTGAAGCTGTCTTTTTCTCAGACCGAGTTGTT
>JANPPO010000206.1:0-12630 GCA_031428555.1 Bdellovibrionales bacterium
AGTACGAATTCTGCAACTTGGCCTTCTTTTAAATTAATTTCGAGTGGCGAGCAAGTTCCGCCATCAAGACCATCAATTGTGATGACGACATCTGGGATTCTGACCAAATCCATGATTTCTTCATTTTGATTTCGTTTAGCAATATCGTAAGCTGTTAAGCCCTTTTTGTTTTTAATTCTACGATCGGGATTACCTTCTAAAACTTGTTCGACTACCCAAGCATCGCCAAATAAAACTGCGTTTGCTAGTGCCGTGTTGCCTTTGTTATCTTGCTCGTTAAAGTCGACTTCGGCTGCGACAAAAGAAGTGTAAACATCTCGTACCCCAAGTTTTGCAGCTTTCATAAGAGCAGTTTCACCGGACTTATCTTTAACAGTAGCAAATGCTCCATTGTTGATCAAAAAATCTACAATCTCGGAAGTTTTTGCAGTCGTCGAGTGGTAGTTCATATTTTCTTTTTGACCGCAAGTCGGCTCAATAGCCAACATCAGTGGAGTGCAGCCATTTTTTTGTGCGACATTAATGTCAGCACCACATGAGATTGCAAACTCAATTTGGTTTAAGTCTTGTGAATTTACAATCGCATCAACCAAGACTTGAGATCTTCGGTTTTCTGTTTCGCATACCGGACGAGCGGGGAGCGTGCCAGAAACAACACAGCTTACTGGTAACTGTTCGAGACCTAAAAGATTATTATTAAGGATCGCACTTAGAACTAAGCCTTCAGAGGTCACGGTCAATTCTATGAAGTTTCCTGTAATTGATCCTGTGTAAATAACCCTGTCAACTTTTGTTACGACTCTTGATCCGAAATCTACGCCTTGAGTTAGAAATGATCCGTCGGGTGTTAAATATCGAATAGTCGATTTGTAGAATTTTGTTTTGCTAATTTTATCTGTCTTCGCATTGAGCTCGACAGTAAAATCCATATCCGTTGTATTAGGATTATTCGTTCGGCCTTTGCAAAGCACTGTTTCAGCAAAACTGAACTGATAAGCAATGAGGCAACATAAGGTTAATAAGATCTGTTTCATGAATTCTCCATAGGGTTTTAGTCAGTAGCTCCGTTTTGTATCCATTGTCTGATTGCTTCTATTGCCTCGTCAGAAAGGGCAGAGTAGCCTTCCTTCGCAGGAGGCATTCGTTTGTCGTCTGTTCTTTCGACTGCTAGCGTAAGGCCTGACTCGTCAGGATTCCCTGGGATAACCAGTTCAAGAGGCGAGTTAAGAATAGATTCCTTATCTAGAGGAACTCTTTTTCCAGAGTCTTGAGGATTGTGACAGTCTTTACATGTAACTTGAAAAATTCTTTTATCAATTGAATCAAAAGTTGGAAGGATAGGTTCTTCCTCTGGTGGCGGTTTTCCACTTTGCGAATTTTCAGGCGCTCCGAGTTTTAACCAATTCCAAAGATAAGCTAATTCTTCAGTCGAGAGAGGGCCACGCTTTGGCATTGTCTTTTCTTGGAAGACTGATCTTTTTATTCCTTCTAAGTTTCTAAGTACGTCAGCGTAGGACTCAAGACGAACACGTCCCGAGTCACCGTGGCATGAAGCACACTTCGGCGTAAACACTTTCTGCGCGATAAGACCATAAGATAGTTCACCTAGTTTTTCATTAGGCATAACAAATCGGGACTCGTCGATTTCCGAAGAGTCTTTAAACTTCGTGTAGTTACAGCCCACGAAGTTTAAAGAAACTAAAAATAAGAAAAAAATTCGAATAAACATTCATTTCACTTTTAAATAAAAATTAAGGGATAACTTCTGCGGAAACGAATGATCCATCAAGTTTTAAGTAAACGTTTAACTTGGCAGGAGTTAATGATGAGCTCATCTGACCCATCGCTACTGGTTGGCCATTCAAAGTGCCCTTTGATAGAACAAAAGTAGTTAAACCTTTGTCAAAAGGCGCATACTTAACTTCTTTAGCATTATCGATCACATAGTGAAGTGCATTTTCAGTCAAAGTCACTGCATCCTTTGTCGTCCAACCTTCATCGGGTCCTGCAGTTCCGCCAGCAACTGGTTGAAAAGCGAGTGGCTTACCATCTTTATCAAATGAAAGATCAACTTGCATAGGTGTACCTTGCGCAGGTGTCGTTTGAGAAACACGAACCTTAAAGTGAACTGGCGCTTGGTTTACGATTGCCACAGTTAACTTTTCAATTTTTTTAGAAAAAGAAGCATCAATTTTTCCAAGTGCAACTAAGCGATCTACTCTGTGGGCAGCTAGTTCAACTGCTTTTGCATTAGATACTGCAAAGGCTTGCGCAGATATAATCAAAGATCCGATAAGTGTTAAAAGCATTTTCATATTTATTTTCTCCTGTTTGAGTAATGTTTTAGGTCTTGTAATTAAATTTTAAAACTAAATATACGGTCCGAAGTTCAATCAACCCTGACCCTTCATAAGAAAAAGTATTTCTTCGAGCTTTTTTTGAACAATTTTTGGGTCTCGGCTATTCATTGCCGCACGCACGCAATGACCGAGGTGTCCCTCGACAATGTTTGCTTCTAAACTTCGAAGCGCTGATCTGATCGCTTTAATCTGAGTAACAATGTCAGGGCAGTAACGCTTTTCCAGGATCATGCGTTCGACCCCTTCAACTTGTCCTTTGATGCGGCTTAAGCGATTGAGTTCGCCAGAGTGATCATGTGCAGGTGATGTATTCGAAACAACTTTCGTAACCCGTTTATTTTTTATTCGATTCTTTTCAATCGTTACTTCCAAAATAGCCTCCGGCCTGGTCAAGAGGTATACCCGGATGGGGTATAGGGTCAATAGAGTTTTTAAACGTACTAAGTAACAGTCCCGGCAAAGCAGATATTTGTGAATTTTGCTTAACATCATATAAATAGTTCTTGAGATTATACCCCTGTAGGGTATGTAAATAGTATCTATTAACGTATGGAGCAAATTATGAAGCGGTTATTTAAGGTTCTTAAGTCATCAATTTTGACAGCGACGATGCTGTTCTCGACATTTGCTTTTTCTAATGAGAATGACAAAACAAGAATTATAATTTTACCTGAAGTTAAAGGAAACTTAAAAGCCGGTAAAATTACATATAGTTTTCAGCTATCTGATTCGAAAACTCAGAAGGCAATCAAAGATGCTGATTTAAAAGAAACGCATACAAAACTTATGCACATGATAGTGTACGATGCTTCGTTAAAGGAGTTTAACCACGTTCATCCTGAATTTGTTGATAATGTTTGGATTACGGAACTTAATTTCCAAAAAAATGGAGTTTATTTTATTTGGGTTCAAGGAAAGCTAAACGACGGAAGTGAATTTTCAATTTACACAAAAACCGAAATTGTTTCTGGCGAACCAGCAAATCCTGTTTCGCCCGTAGGTGACGTTCGACAAGGCGAAGACAATCTCACAGTTGTTTCTTTGGCAAAAACAAAAGTTCGAGCCGGAAAAATGACAATGCTGAACTACGCGGTCACCAGGCGCGATGGTAAAGAACCTGTCTTGAGTCCGTACCTAGGAGCGATGGCGCATGTAATTGCTGTAGCCCCTAATGGCAAAGAACTTATTCATGTTCATCCGATGGAGTCAGATAAGTCTAACACAGGAATGATACATGCAACTTTTCCTACCCAAGGGGATTATCGTCTTTGGATTCAGATCGTAGACCGCGGCGAACTGAAAACTATTCCATTAGCTGTTACAGTTTTAAAATAAATTCCGAATTTTCTTCATTCTATTTAGGGGCAGCTTTTCCCCCAAGTATTGGCTACTTTATCGCCGACACCTAGGTGAAGAGCTGTTCCCGAGTAATATCCTAGTGCCCGCAAGCGACCATTTTTTCTTTCGATGCAAAGTTGTTTGTGCGCTCTTGCTTGATCACTCTTGGTACAAAATCGAACATCGACCGCCGTGCCAAAAGGATGTCTGCCGGCGGCGCCACCAACATTTTTGTTATAAGGCTCAGGTCTCCACCAATTATAAATACTGCAGACTTTTATTTGCTTCGCTTCAAGCTCTTTGATGAGTTCAACGGCTTGCACAGCGTATACCCATGTTGATTCATCAGGGTGGATCAAGAAGTGCGGTTGGGCAGGGCTATAGGTGCAATCAAAAGTTCTATGACTATCGGGGTTTGGCCTTGCTACTTGATCGCACCAGGCAGATTGATTTGTTTTGATACGACAATAATTTAAAAAGGTATCGAGTTTTGAAAAGCCCAAGTCTACGGCAACAACTTGATTCATCGCCGCCTTCATACATGTGCCTTGTTGTTCTAGGTATCCTTCCTCTAGCTCAAGATCGTCTTCGACTTTTTGTGAGTGATCTTGATTGGCAATATCAATTTTATTGAAATCCTCTCGCTGGCAGCTCATAAGTAGAAATGTCAAAAGTAAGAAAGGAATGAAAGCCAATTTCGTGGTGATTTTATCGATCATTATTTGCCTGCCTATTCTTTAAGCAGGATACTTTAGTGTGAAGATTACTTAACAGTCCCTGACAGACTAATTTAATTCGTTCGTCTTGAATAATTGGACTGTGACACGAAATAGTTTAGTTATAATTCGCATACAGGGACGTGATCACGCATCCACTCGAACTAGACTAGGTTTAAGTCTTTCGTTCTTTGTTCGGCACAAACTATTTTCTGTAATTATAAATAATTTTAATTTTTTGAAAACTTGCATTGAAAGTCTTTTGTCACAAAACTAAAGTCCGTGCGTAATAGAGTTTAGAGATAGTTGATTCTGAACTCTAATGGAGGAACATGAAAACCCAGCTTCATCTCATTTTGATTTTTGCATTGGTTCTTTTTGGATTTCAAGCGATGGCAAGAACCGTTCGTTATGATCTTAATGTAACCCGCCAGGATTATAATGTAACAGGCAAAACAGTTAAATTCGCTTTGACTGTGAATGGTGGAATTCCGGCTCCTACGCTGGAATTTACAGAAGGTGATGATGCTGAGATCACAGTTAACAATAGAATCCCGGATGAAGAAGTATCAATTCACTGGCATGGAATTTTACTTCCGCCCATTGAAGATGGAGTTGCATACGTAAACACGCCACCCATTTTCCCAGGCAAATCTAGAACTTTTAAATTCAAATTAAGACAGCACGGCACATACTGGTATCATTCACATACAGCTATTCAAGAGCAAAAGGGTGTTTACGGAGCACTCATTATTCACCCAAAGAAGAAAACGATTGCCTACGATAAAGATGTTGTCGTTGTGCTAAGTGATTGGTCCGATGAAAATCCTGAGCAGATTCTTAAAAATTTAAGGAAAGATGGTGATTACTACCTTTATAAAAAGAACTCTGTTCGCTCAATAGGTGGAGCAATCAAGGCAGGCCAGGTTGGAAATTATTTTAAAAATGAATGGGATCGAATGGGAGGAATGGATCTTTCCGACGTCGGCTATGACGCTTTTTTAATAAATGGAAAAAAAGATTCTCAAGCGCTAGTTGCTCATCCTGGCGAAAAAGTTAGAATCAGAATTATTAATGCGGGTGCTTCTAGTTATTTTTATATTTCTTTAGGGCAACTACCTATGAATGTAATTTCAGCTGATGGAATCGATATCGAGCCAACTCTAGCAAATGAATTACTTATGGGTATGGCAGAAACTTACGACATTTTATTTACAGTTCCAGAACATAAAAATTATGAATTGCGCGCAACTGTGCAAGACGTAACGGGATATGCCTCTGGTTGGATCGGAATGGGCACAAAGGCAGCAGCAGCAAACAAGCCAATGCCGGATATGTATGCTCCAATGAATCAGGGAGCTGGTCACGGTGGTAGTCACGAAAACAATGAACCGATGGATCACTCGGCGCATGATGCGGGATCTGCAGAGAAAACAAAACCTAATCCGGCCGATGCTAGTGATCCGCATGCTGGTCATGGTGCCGTAGCGCCTACACAAACTGGCTCAGTGATTCAAACATTAACTGTAGATAACTTAAAAGCTAAACAATCAACAGTGCTTCCGAAGGACGCAAAAGTTCATGATCTCAAACTTGTTCTTGGCGGAGATATGGAGCGCTATGTTTGGCACATTAATGGGAAAGCAGCTTTCGAAGATCGTAATATTTTAATTAAAGAAGGTGAAGTCGTTCGCTTCACATTTGTAAATGAAACTATGATGCATCATCCGATGCATCTTCACGGTCATTTTTTCAGAGTTATCAATGAAAATGGTGATAAATCTCCGCTTAAGCACACGGTCGATGTTCCGCCTCATGGCACTCGAACAATCGAATTTTACACGAACGAGCCAGGGCAATGGATGCTACACTGTCATAATCTTTATCACATGAAGACAGGAATGGCTCGTGTAGTAAAATATATGAGTTTTAAACCGACGCCTGAAATGGCTAAGTGGGATAAGCAAGATCCTCATTTACATGATCATTGGTATAAATCTGGATATCTAGATGCTGCCACTAATCACGCAGAGGCTGGTTTCCGTTTTTCGCAAACTTGGAATGAAGTCGAAGGACGAATTGAAACCAGAAAAGAAGATCAGGAATGGGATGCCGAGGGAGATTTGTTTTACCGTCGATGGTTTAATAATTTCTTTAATCTCATATTGGGTGGCTCTGGCTACAATAATGATTACAGGGGACAGGTGGGTATTGGATACCTGCTACCTATGCTGATAGAAACGAATCTTCTGGTCGACGATAAAGGGAAACTCAGAGTGGATCTTGAGAAGCGCTTCCAGTGGACTTCAAGCCTATTTACGGAAGCTGAATATATCTGGAGACAAGATCCGGATTTAGAGTCTGAGTATGTATTATCGCTGATGTACGGTCCTCGTTGGAAATGGGCAGCTGGTATTAAGTTCACTGGCGAGACTGTTGGCATTGGTTTCCAGTATAAATTCTAAGTAAAGTTTTAAGATAAGCTTGAGAATCGAAATCAGGCTTATCTCATCTTTCAGAAAGCTATACTTAACTGCGCATTTAGCAAGCTGTTAGCTACTGCTTCAGCTTCCAACCTTTTTCAGTAATCAACCGCGCCCCGCGCTTTGAAAAGAGATAGTTCCAAGCCCACTGAACCATCACTGATATTCGGTTTTTGAAACCGACAAGATAAAATAAATGAACGAAAAGCCAAGCAAGCCAGGCGAAATATCCTGTCATTTTAAATTTGCCAGTGTCGACGACGGCTCGGTATTTCCCAACTGTCGCCATTTGGCCTTTGTCATGATAGACGAATGGTAGGCGGGGTTGTTTGTAAATTGAACTGATGATGAGATTTGCGGCGTGTTCGCCTTGCTGAATGGCTGCGGTGGCAACACCTGGAACAAATTTGCCTGGTGCCATTTCAAAAGACGACATATCGCCAATGACGAATACATTTGGATGGCCCGCAATCGACAGATCTTTTTGCACGATGATCCGACCTGCGCGATCTTTAGGAACTTCTGGTAAGAATGGCATTTTTGTTGCTTGAACACCCGCGGCCCAAATTTTTGTGCGGCTTGCGATAAATTCAGTTCCGACTTGGACTCCATATTTGTCGATGCTGGTGACTCGGGCATTGGTGCGAACTTCTACTCCGATTTCATTAAGGTCTTTTAAAGTTTTTCGCGAAAGATCTGGTGAAAATTGCGCTAGCACCCTTGGGCCTGCTTCGAGTAAAATAACTTTCGCCTGAGAAGGATCAATTCGTCTGAAATCATTTTTCAAAACAGTTGTGCTGATATCAGAAATAGCTCCTGCGACTTCAACTCCTGTTGGTCCGCCACCAATGACAACGAAAGTTAGAAAAGCTCTTTGTCTATTTGCATCGAGTTCACTTTCTGCTTTTTCAAAAGCCGAAAGAATTCTTCTTCGAATTTCAGTTGCCTGTTCTAAAGTTTTTAGACCTGGCGCAAAATCTTCCCACTCCGGATTGGCAAAATAACTATGCTGAGCACCGCACGCCATAATCAAATAATCAAATTCGATTTCGCCATTAGGAACTTTCACAGTTTTTTTTTCAAGATCAACGCCGTTGACGGGAACTTTGAATATTTCCACATTTTTTGTACTCGAAAATTGGGCACGAATCGGAACTGCGATATCACCTGGGCTTAAGCCCGCAGTAGCGACTTGATAAAGTAGAGGTTGAAACAAATGATGGTTTCTTTCATCGACTAAAATCACATGGATATCTTTTTGATTCGCTAAAGTCTTTGCCGCTTTTAAGCCTGCGAAACCTCCTCCCACAATGATGACAACGCGTTTCCCTAAATACTTGGCCGAATGGCGATGTGGGTGCGTGTGGGGCTGCAGCTGCGGCTGGGGATTGGCTAGGGTCAATGCTTCTTGAGTACTCATGAAGGGGGGCTCCGTTTATTCTGTAATAGCAAGGATGAGATCAATCGAAGATTTGGTCAATCATTCGGCAAGGCTAAAAAGTCATTAGGGCTTTAGTCTAAGGTGTTACAAGGTATTCGTTTTGGACAATAATTTATCTCCGAGGTACGCTTGAATCATGAACTTGAGCGGGCGAAGTGTTTTTCTTCTTGATGGAATAGGTGCTTTGATTAGCGCGATTTTTACAGGCCTGGTGTTGCCGCGGCTTTATCATTGGACGGGACTACCGCCTTCGGTTGCTTATGCAATGGTCATTTTTCCTTTGGTGTATAGTTCGTATTCTTTCGGTTGCTATCTATTTTTGAAAACGACTAAGCGAGTTATGCTAATCGCGATTATCATCGCAAATCTTTTTTACTGTTTTGTTTCGACAGTCATAATTTTTATTCTCCCCAGTTTAACGATGTGGGGGAGCTTGATATTGCTCGCTGAAATTGTAATTGTTTTGGGAGTTGTCGCAATTGAGTTCAATGTATATCGAAAACTTTTAGCTTAATCATAATGAGTGAAGTCGCAAAGTTCTGCGTTAATATTCACCTTCATGTTAGGTATGTCGATCCTTTGACTATTGTCAGCACCCATGTTCCAGTTACGCGGTATGAAGTTTAAATCCAACTTAAATGATTTAGTCCGAAGCAATGTAGGGGTTTGTGACGAAAAACTTTCAGACCCCTTGCGTTTAAAAGCGGTCTATGATTCTGGTTTACTCGATACACCAAGAGAAATTGCTTTCGACAGGCTTGCGAAAATGGCAGCGCTAGTATTAAAAGCTCCGATCACAATCATTTCAATCATCGGCGAAAAAAGACAATTTTTTAAGGCTAACTATGGTCTTGCTACACCTTTCGATGTTGTCCGTGAAGTTGCTATCGATGATTCAATTTGCCGTTACAATTTAGCCGGCGAAGAAATCATCGCAGCCGATACCCAAAAGCATCCCTTACTAAAAGATCATCACACGACAGTTGCTTGGGGAATCGGGGCGTTTTTATCAATACCAATGGTGTCCGATGAAGGCCATGTGATTGGATCCTTTTGTGCGATAGATCCCAAAGTTCACAATTGGTCTGAAGCTGATCTTTATTTGATGCGCGAACTGACTTCTGCCGTGATGACCGAGATACAACTTCGTAATCAGGTGCAGGAAATGACAGCCGATAGAGTCATGCGCGAACAATTTGTAGCAGCTTTATCCCACGATCTTAGGAATCCAATTGGCGTCGCCAAGATGAGCGCCGATGAACTTCTTTCTTCTGATGACACCACCCCTGAAGATAAAAAAATACTGACTACGATGATCCAGCAAAACATGGAACGTGCAGATTCCATGATCGCGGATCTGCTCAACGTCACGACATTAAAATTAGGTGACAAAATGCAAATCAGAATCACTGAATGTGATTTTGAAAAATTAGCGCGTTCCACTGTCGAAACGCTCGAAAAAATGAATCGTCGAGAAATTGCTCTCACAGTCAATGGGAAGCCGAAAGGTTTTTGGGATCCGCAGGCTATGCGTCGAATTTTAGAAAATTTAATCGGCAATGGAATTAAGTACGGTGCTCCAGCTAAAAAAATAAATGTCGACGTGACGACTGAAAATGCCAATTTGCTGATCAAAGTTCATAATGAGGGAAATCCTATTTCTGCCGACATGATCGAAAAGATTTTCGAACCTTTCAGACGTTCGGATTCGGCTGTTAAGAGCAACCAAAAGGGTTGGGGAATCGGCCTCACAATCGTTAGAGGTTTAGTCCAAGCTCACAATGGCGAAATCTCGGTTCAGAGCAACGCAGATCACGGAACAACATTTCAGGTCATTATTCCGCTTGATTCTCGAAGTGCCACATAATTTAAAGCGGGCCTGACGATCAGACCCGCTCCCCATTTATCTTTAAGAATTAATGCCTTTAATTACGGATTCCACCAGTTGCCCGTTGCAATGATCATACTGAGAAGCTGAAGCTCGAAATCATAATAACCAGTCGCAGGTTTTGTGGAATTTAAAGTCCACAAATTATTCATGAACGGCTGAAATCTGCCATCGATCATCGCACCAGCTAATGCAGGTCCCGCAAAAGACGGTGAGGTATAGCCCGGAGTGTTTGATAGAGCTGTTCCATCAAGTTTATAACCCATTGCGATGAGCGAAGAATCTCCACCCGTTTTATTGTTTAAGAAATCCATCAACTTTGCAGCTATATCTCTTGAGCGTGTGTCACCCGAAGTCACATAGTCAGCAGCTAATCTAAATGGAATACGGCAAGCATTCCATGCGAAGAATCCTTCTGTCATAGATTCTATTCGACCACCTGGGGATGGATACGGATTGCCTGGTAGGCCCGCGATGAAGTCGGGGATAAGGCCAGTTGAGGCAGCATATTTACTCTGCATCAAGCTCATGAGCTCGAAACTCTTGTTGATCGCTGTATCCCAGAACATATCACCTGTGGCTTTTCTGAATGAGCGGAAGTGCGTGATCATATAATCTGATGTTCGAGAAAGATCAGCTGCGGGGCCACCCATTGTGTAACCCAATGAATTCATATTTTTCGCTTTTATAGCATTGATCGTTTTGATAGCTTCAGCCTTATAGTTGATTGCGCCAGCAGAGCCCCACTGACGGTCAGCCATTAAAAGAGCCATCGCGATATCGAGATCTCCGTCCATTGCGTTCCAGCCATCGCCAGCGCTTGTGCAATTATAGTTCACTCTCCAGTCCATCAAATTTGGATCAACGTTATAAGCTGGATTGTTTCGCGCGAATTTAAAAAGACCATCAAAGTACATTCGCGCGCTCGAATCGTAGCCTGACATAATAACGGTAATGAGCATCCCGTAAGAAATTCCTTCAGATACTGCAGCGTAAGAAGTATTAAACTTCACGTAATAACCACCGCAACCTGGATAAAGAGTTTTCTTCCAAGAATTATATAAATTCTGAACTGCTAAATCTTGCGCAGCTTGAGTCGCATTCGTAGCTCTAATTCCCGCAATATAAGGAGTCTTACGAGATCCAAACGGATAACCTTCACCGCTGATTGCTGCGATTGGCGCAGGTTCTGGAGCCGGTGCTGGCGTAGGAGTCGGAGCTACAACCGAAGTAGTCGCAACCGATAAGTTACCATAGTTATCATATAAGAAAGTATCCCAAACTGAATTCCAAACACCAATACCGAGCATGTAGCTGCCAGCTGCAAGTGAAGTTGAAGATTGAAAATCAAACTGAAATGGAGTTGAATATCCAGCTAGCAAAGTCTGGTTCTCGAATGGCTTTTTAGCTACGACGGTTCCAGAACTGTTTGTCACCCTCATCTCAATGAAAATGTTATTTAAAGTCGTTGCAGATAAAACATTATATTTAAGAGTCACTAATTGCCCTGCAGTGATTGATGTCGCAGAGATCGAAGAACTCACTTTCGTAACACTAATGGCAGTCGATGGTGCCGGTGCCACCACAATTGGTGCCGGAGCCGGAGCTGGCGCAGGCTGTGGTGCCGGAGCCGGTGCAGGTCTAATTCTTTTGGCGTTTGCAAATCCTGGCAGCAGAACGCCTGTAGCAAGTACTATCAGTAAAAATCTCATTCTGAACCAATTGTTTAATCTCATTTCGGTATCCCCTTATTTACGTTCTTAATCACTGATTTAACGTGCAATCGAGACGCCAGAAAATCCGCTTCTAATTAAGCCACATAACTTTGGTGGGAGTACTTCGTTGAAGTTTTTTACTGCGCTCAGAAGTTTATCGAACTTCCGGAAGAGTCATTGTTTCGAGATTGCGATCGTCCTACTAAAATCTGCCTCATCGCCCTCTGTCGTTTAGCAATTAACGCGGCATAGGATGGCTGCGCTACCATGCCATGTGATAATAATAATGGGTCAAGCGAACTGAGTTTTTGCGAGCATTATCATAAGTGTACTAATATTCAGAATTAGGGAAAATCTGATGAGTCAAAAATCTGTAAGTTCCGTAGATTCGCAATTCCCAAATACTCAACCAGATACTCAACCAACCACCCAAGCTACTTGCCTGACAGTTGCAATCGGTAGCTCCGCTGGAGGCCTGTCCGCAATTCGAGAATTGATAAAGTCATATCCGAGTGATTTGAATGCTGCAATCATTATCACTCAGCACATGAGCGCCGACCATAAGACTCAACTACCAGAGATACTCAGTAAGCAAAATAAAGTAAAAAATTTGGTGATACTTCTTGCTGAAGATGGGATGCCCTTACAGGCAAATTATATTTACATAATTCCAGCTGGAAAATCCGCCC
>JANPPO010000207.1:0-3720 GCA_031428555.1 Bdellovibrionales bacterium
AAGATTAAAAAAGAGTTAAATTTTAGGTTTTTCATTTTGGTGGCAATACCGCAAATTTAAGTTTTTCGATTCCTGCCAAAGAACCGGCTTTTATAAGAGGATCTAATTGCGCATATTCCATGTTTTGATCAGCTTGAACCATAAGCTCGACAACTGTGTCAGTTGTTGATTTTTTAAGCTCAACTAACTTTTCAGTTAAGTTCTTTAAAGTAACAGGCTGATCATTTAAGAAGAACTGATTATTCTGGATTCTTAAAATTGCCACTGACTTTTCCAAGCCCTGGCTATTTTGCGCGATTGGTAAATTCATGCCATTAACTGGAGTTTCAATTCCTCCACTTTGGGTGCCAATCAAAAGGTAGATAACAATAATAGAGAAAGCATCAATCAAAGAGGTCAATGGAAGAGCTTGTGCAAGATCACGAATTGATAGCTTTTTGCCACCCTTCATTGTCATGCGCTGAGTCTCTAGAAGAGGCGAGCGTCTTTGTGTCTGCATGCCGTGTGATTTCATCATAACAACCTACCCAAGTGGGGATAAACCCACTCCTTCAAATTTGAATTGTTTCAATTGATCCATCAATCTGATGACATCTTTATAAGGGGTCTGTGAACTTGGCTGAACGATTCCAGTTTTAAGATCAGGCCATTGATTTCTTAATGCCTGAAGTTTCGCATTCAAACTTTCCCAGTTCACGCCAGTCGTAGTTCTCGGAATTTGAGACTCTAAAGATTGTGCTTTAGGCAAATCACGTAAAGATAAAGTAACAACACCATCGTTTGCTACTGTGACCCAAATCGAAGGCGGATTTTTTCCCGCGGTCGCAGTGTTATCACCGATGGCTTGCTTTGTATCAATTGTTCCAACCTGCACCCAAACCGCTGTTAATAGCAAAAAGCATATCAACACCGAAAGGATATCTAAGATCGGTAGAATGTTGAGCTCAAAGTTAAGTTCTTTTTTGTCCATAAAAAACCAAGTCCCTAGTTTTAAAAGTTATTAAAAGTTTAAGTTCGTTGGGCGCTGTTTTTTCACTGCAACTGGCTCATAGTGGTAACCCAATTGAATGAAAAGATTTAACGAAGCTTTATTTAAGTCATCAGTTAATCGAGTCGCTCTGTTTTGAAGAACTGCGTACATAATAAGTGCTGGTACCGCTACGATTAGACCGTAAGCAGTTGTATTCATCGCAAGAGAAATACCTTGAGATAGAATAGTTGCTTTTTCGATCGGGTTCGCTGCGCCAATACCGGCGAATGAATGAATTAGACCTGTGATAGTTCCAAGTAGACCTAAAAGAGTTGCAACGTTTGCGAACATTGCTAAAAACCCAATTCGCTTTTCTACACGAGTTGATTCTTCCATCAAAACTTCGTCCATTTTAAGCTGGATCTCTTCTTTGCCACCTAAATCTAAAGTAGCTTGAATGCCTGCTGCAGCAACACTTCCAAGTGGTTCTGACTTGCTAAGCTGTAAAGATCTCTTAAGAGCCTTCTCTAAGTTACCAGAGCGAATATCCTCTGCTAAAACTTTAGAAAGTTCCTTTTGATTAGCTTTACGATTAATGAAGAGGGCAGTTACGCGCTCTGCGATCATTGCGATCGATACGATTTGTGCGCACAAAATTGTCCACATCCAAATTGCATCTGGTGAAGTAAATCCGCGACCTAGTGATAGTAAAAATTCCATTGTAGCCTCCGTTTGCTATTAAAACAGAGAGCAAGGGGAGTGCCGAACCCGTAACGGCAACTTGGGCGAGTACGGAGAATTTTTTTGAGTTAATTACAGGTGCGAGCCGCAAAGCGGGAGTCACCTCAGACGCTTGCAGAAATTACCTGTCTAAGTATTAGTGATATTTTTTCGACTCTAAAGTGAACTGTCAGAGGCAGAATAAGCTGTGCAATTGGTAACCAAAGACATGATAGGTAGACTTCCGCGAGAGTCTGTGGCACATTCCGGCCCACTGGAGAATTTAATGGAACAGCATATCCCGCCTCAGCCACCGAAATCATACCGTGTCGTCTTAGATTTGGTGAAGTCTGAAAGTAGGCTCGATAATATTCTTCTCAACGCATTAAGAACTCAAAAAGATAATTTGAATTTAAAGATCTTAACTCGCGGTGCTTTTAAAAAGCTTTTTCAAGACGACAAGATTCTGATCAAAGGTCAGAGAGCTCGGCCTTCTTCTGCCATCAATAAAGGTATTACTTACGTAGATATATTAGGTTACTAGGATATTCACTTCAAGTTCCGCGAATAAATGAAAACAGAGACCTCTATTAAGCAACAAAGCCGATTCAATAAAGTAAATATCGAAATCAGCAACATCTGCAACCTTCAATGCAGCTTTTGTCCTCCGGTCGAGCGCGAAAAAAAGATGATGAGCTTAGAGATTTTCGAAAAAGTGATCACTCAAGTTGCAGGCATCACGGACCAGGTTACCTTACATCTTATGGGTGATCCTTTAGTTCACCCCAAATTAAACGAATTTATTAAAGTATGTAAAACTCATCAGGTGCCAATATTTTTGGTTACGAATGGAGTTTTGTTAAACGAAGTTAGAGAGGAGCTTCTATTAGATCCAATTATCAGACAGGTGAATTTTTCGATTCATAGTTTCCATGATAATTACGGCGATAAGGATCCAAGTCTTTATTTGAATAAAATCTTCAATTTTACAGAGCGAGCTTTCATTGAAAGACCTGAACTCTATATCAACTATCGCCTCTGGAATTTAGATGAGCCTTTAGGGGTAGGCGCCCAGAATCGCGCTATGCTTGATCGAGTGGGGACGTACTTCGATTTCAATTTTGATCAAAAGATTGATGTCCGTCGTAACAAGAGTGTTCGGATTAAAAACAGGCTTCATCTTCATTTCGATACTGAGTTTACGTGGCCTGCCGTGGATTTGCCCATGTTAGGACAGAAAGGCACCTGCTATGGACTGTCTAGCCACTTTGGTGTGCTTGCAGACGGAACAGTGGTCCCCTGTTGTCTAGATAAGGAAGGGATGATTCCACTAGGCCACGTCAATGAACAGCCTATAGAGGAAATCCTAAAGAATGAGAGAGCACAAAATATCATCGCGGGTTTTAAGAAAAACAAGCTTGTCGAACCGCTTTGCCAGCGCTGCAACTATATCACTCGTTTTAACTAAGACATGCCGGCTGACATTCATAAGTTTTCCAAACATAAGGGTCCTAGGGTTGCCTCTTGAGTAATTCAAGAGTATTGAAACTACTCGAGCGCTCCCCTAAGAGCAGGGAAGCTAGTTATGTAATTAAAATGGGGAAGCTGTGATTTTTAAGAAATATGTCGGAACTTCAATGAAGTCGTTTTTTCGTGAGCTTTTTCACGATATAAATGAAGACGACATTTTTAATGGTGCAGCAGCTTTATCCTATTACCTACTTCTTTCGTTATTTCCTGCTATGATTTTTTTATTAAGCGTTTTGCCTTATTTGCCGGTTGAAAATTTGAACCAGGCAATTATGGATTTCATTAATCAAGCGCTTCCGAAAGAGTCCGCGACATTACTTTACGGAGTCGTAGATGAAGTGACTGCTGAACAGAGCACGGGCCTTTTATCTTTTGGTGTGATCGCAACAATTTGGGCTTCTTCGACGGGTCTTTATGCGATCATGCAGTTACTCAACAAGACTTATAAGGTGGTTGAGCAAAGACCTTTCTGGAAAGCTCGGGGAATTGCGATTCTAATG
>JANPPO010000208.1:0-3136 GCA_031428555.1 Bdellovibrionales bacterium
AATTCTTGTTTTAAAAAAGAAAATCGAAAATTTTGAATTTGGGGATATACTTCCAGAACGTGACAATAATGGCGTCACTGAAATTCAAGAGATTTCGGCTAGTTTTTCAAATATGTCTAAAAAGCTTTCTAAACAAAAGGAATCACAATTAACGTTTATTTCGTCGATCGCACACGACTTAAGAAATCCCCTTTCTTCAATCAAAATGGCTGCAGAAATGATTATCGAAGATCAAAAAGTGCCAAGCGGAAGCTTAAAAATGATTTCGATTATTCAGCGTCAAACGGGCCATTTGTTCCGGCTTGTTACGGATTTATTAGACACAACGCGGGTTGAAGCAGGACAATTACAATTGAATTGCAAAAAAATCGATGTCAGATCGTTAGCGCAAGATGCAGTAGAATTGCATTCAAATCTTTCTAATTTACATAGAATTGAGACTGATATTCCTTCTTTTCCTGTAGTTGCAATTTGCGATGAACATCGGATAACACAAGTTCTTAATAACCTATTAAATAATGCAATTAAATATTCCCCGAATGGCGGAGTTGTTTTAGTGAGGTTAAGATTGGATTCTGACAATGTTTTTATTGATGTCACTGACCAAGGAATCGGTATTCCTCAAGATGAAATGAACGAAGTTTTTCAATCCTTCAAACGCTCGAGTCGTGTTCGAGACTCAATTCCTGGAATCGGTTTAGGACTATCCGTTTCAAAAAAAATAGCCCTCGCTCATGAAGGCGGTGATCTTACGGTCCAATCAAATTCGAATGCAGGATCTACATTTACGATAAGGCTTAAAGCAGCGCCTGATTTTATGTTTGATCAATCGTGCGGTTTGGACATGATTTAATCCAGTTTATTCCTATCTTTTATAAATCTGTGACTACATATCCCAATTCATTTATAGAAATTACAAAATACTTGGATGACAAAAATAAGCATTCAATTGAAGAACTTAGTTTAGCTTTTAATAATTAGAAACTGCCCCCTCAAATTGTTTTTGATCTCATCTCCAAAGCATATTTGGCTTCGATTTTGTTCATTCTTTTCTGAATGGATTGTATACAAAGTTTAAAGCCTAACAACGATGCCATTGCGTCCGAACTTCAGATCTCAAAGCACGCTGTCATAAAAGCAGGGCATTTTTTGAGACGGTCCGATGGACATTTGGTTCAGCGGTATTTTTGTAAGTCATGTAAAGCTTCATTCTCCTCAGAGTCCTTAAGTCCTTTTAAGTACCAAAAGAAACGACATTTAAATGATTTGGTTTTTTCACTATTTGCCAGCGGCACTTCGCAGCGTCGAATGGCTAAAATTTTATCCGTAAACCAAAAAACAATTGTTCGAAAGTTTCGGGTACTTGGTCAAATCTGTGTTTCAGATTTGAAAAAGAAAAAACATTTACCAGATAGAAAGATTCAAAGCTTTATTTTCGATGATATGGAGACCTTTGAGCACACAAAAATGAAACCGCTTTCAATTACATTGGCCGTCGAAGAGAAAACAAGGCTTATTATCGATTTCAGAGTTTCCAGCATGAAAGCTAAGGGGCATTTAAGTTACAGAGCTCGGAAAAAGTATGGTTACCGCGCGGACGATCGAAAAAAGAATCTGGCTGAACTGCTAACTAGTATGCGAACTGTAACTGCTAAAAATCCCAGTATAAAATCTGATATGAACCCACATTATTTATTGCCAGTAAGAAAATACTTTCCAGGAAGCGTACACAGTGTTTTTAAAGGTAAGCGCGGCTGCGTCGTCGGACAGGGGGAGTTAAAAGCGGTAGGCTATGATCCCATTTTTTCATTTAATCATACAGCGGCGATGCTCAGAGCAAATATAAATCGATTGTTTAGAAGAACTTGGAATACGACAAAGAAACCAGTTTGCTTGGGCTACCATATAGCAATCTATATCTTTTACCACAATCTACGCCTGATCGATTCGCAACCATTTAACAACAATTAAAGGGGGCAGTTTAAAAATGTAGAAAACTATTGCTCGGGAGTTTGAGGATCTTGTCCCAATCGAAGTTGCGTAGGTCTTTTCGGTTGTGGCTGGGAAACAGCTTCAAGCAAATTTTTTCCAAACCTGGCCACATTCTTAGTGGTTTTCAGATTCGGGTCTTCATGAAGCCGCTTATTAAGTTTTGGATCCGAATAAAAACTGTCTTGCACGATCTCTGATTTATCCGCCCCTGAAAATGCCTTCTCAGCACTTAAAATCGTCAGTGATTTAAATAAATTAAGTTGTCTTGAAGTTTTAGTTTTTGCGACCAGCGACAGGGAAGTGTCTCCTGTAGCTAAAATGTACTTTTTTACGTCCTCGGCTTTAAAATAGTGATTCTTGTGGGCCATCACTAGCGCTGCAGCGCCTGAAACAAAAGCTGTGGCTTGGGATGTGCCTGTCATAAGACCGTAAGAGTTATTCGGTAAGCACGACAAAATATTCTGTCCTGGAGCTGCAATATCAACAGTTTCAGTCCCGTAGTTTGAAGATGCTAAAACTTCTGTTGTAGGATCAATAGCCGTGACTGAGATAATATTTTTTAATTTGTAATCAGCAGGGTAGTAATGATGTTGATCTGAATTCGACCTTTCATTTCCTGCGGCCGCTACGAAAAGAATGCCTTTCTTATCTGCTAATGCAACAGCATCGTTTTCGTCCTGCGAATAATCGGTTCCGCCGCCAGAATAGTTGATGATATGGACGCCCATCTTGATCGCGTAGTGAATAGACGCAATTGTATTTCGTAAATTATCGGTGTTAGGCACTTTCGGATCAAAGTATTTTAAAATCATAAGACTTACTTTAGGAGAAATGCCACTGATACCTTTTTTGTTTTCGGCTTCGGCGCCAATGATTCCCGCAATGTGGGTACCGTGACCATGAGTGTCGTTTATACGGTTGTTATTAGATACAAAGTTCCAACCATGCACGTCATCGGGGAACCCATTTCCATCGTCGTCGATTCCGTTAGTAGATTTGTTTTTCCCCTGAGCATCTAGACCCACTTCGCCTGGATTAGTCCAAAGATTTGCTTTCAGATCCTCGTGAAATTCATCAATTCCCGTATCGATCACGGCGACGATAACATCTTTACTTCCTTGCGATACTGACCAAGCACGAGCCG
>JANPPO010000209.1:0-7494 GCA_031428555.1 Bdellovibrionales bacterium
ACCTCTTCAAGATGCTTCTCGAGTTTTATTTGTGTTTTATCTGAAAAGTCAGTGCTTTTTCTTTTCAGCATGTATTCGCCTTCAAGTACCTCGATATGATTGATGAAATAACCATCAAGCGCGTCTTCTGATTCGAAAATCAAACCAGCTTTCTCATCAATCACGATGAGTTCTTGTTCTTTTGCTGTCTTCTTTTTTTGACCACGTGATTTGGAATTCTTCATGACTTTATTATTCACTCGAACATGAAGTTGTCACAACATCTGCTTTTTCATAAATGACATTAAACGTCATTTCGCTGAGGTCTCCCTTGAAATTTAAGCAAGAGTCATTCAGCATAAAAATTAGGGGGGCTAGCTTACGGCAAATTGCAAATGGCAAGTCGTGGCGGCAAGTCGTGGACGACAAGTCTTCGAGCTCAACATTCTCGCAAGGAGGCGGAGATTGTCTCGGGTCGTAGAAGAAAAAAATTTAGAGCGCATGGAAGCACTCTTAGCTTATTCCGCACGTGGCGTGCATATTTTGTTCGACAATAAGTCGTTAGCAGAAGTGCTTAGAAACGTGAAGGACGATGCTGACTTTTTCAATTTTGACAAAATGAAAAAGGTGCAAGACGTCATGACAGAACTTATAGCTAAACCAAGTTTCTTTGAAAAAATGTCTTACATTAAGACACTCGACAAAGAATCTTTCGAGATGGTTGTAAGAGCTTACTTTCATATTGTTGAAAGCACTGTCAGAACGAACCACGATTTAAATCATTAATTTTAAAATCAATTCAGACTCGGGCTTCCGCGTCTGGATCATGAACGCGCTGGTTAGCCGCTTATTCAAAGCCAGTCTCATTTCACATAATCTCAAAAAAGTTTGAACTATTTTGAGACTTTTCAATTTTTCGTTTTTTTGTCGAACTTTTAGTGCCCTATGTTGAACCAAAATCGGTTTAGTTCACTTTCTGAAGACCAATGTCTTGTATTCTTTTTAAAAGCATTCGTCCAGGAGGACACTCATGTATTCCACGCAATCACGTTTTTCCACCGTGGCTATGGGCGTTCTCGCAATGTTGTACGTTACCGGATGTGAGAGTGGCAGCCAAGTACCTAAAGAGGAAGTTCGATTTCATACTTATGATATCAACGCCTACCCTATGAACAAAGTCGTCTGCGACCCAATGGGTGGTGGTGGCGGCACAACTGCAAAGCAAGGTATAAAGGCTGAACTCTTTTACCGCTCGCAAAGTCAGGCACGCTTTTATAAGGCGCAAGACTACGTCGACTTTACAACAAAAGCAGAACAAACACTTTTCTTCACAGAAATGTTTGTTCCAACTCGTATGTTTGATGTGGGATTCACAACACAAACAAGTGGAGTTTTAAAAGACGACGTTGGCCAAACTCTTCTTGAATACTTTGGTATCAAAATGAACACAACTATTCAGTTAGCACCAAACGATGCTGAAGGTGTTTATGAGTTTGCCCTATTAAGTGATGACGGTTCAGTTATGAAAATTAAGAATGGCGATAGTTATTCTGAAATTATCAATAACGATGGCGATCATCCGACTCGCATGGGTTGTTCTTCACAAAGAATCACGATGACAACAGATACAAAACTGGAAACTGAAATTTTGTATTACCAAGGTCCTCGTTACCATATTTCAAACATTTTACTTTGGCGCAAACTAAGTGAAGCTGAAGCTGCTGGCGCTGATGCCGCTTGCGGAGTAAGTGGAAATGAACATTGGTTCAATCCAACTAATTCGCAACCAACTGCAAATTTTAATGCTCTTTCTACAAGAGGTTGGAATGTTGTTAACCAGGCAAATTTTTATCTTCCACAAGAGTCGACTGAAAATACTCAGTTTAACCCTTGTACTGAAGGTAGTGCTCCGATGATTAGCAACTTGCAGATCGATGAGCTTGTCAGCACTGATGTTTTTATAAGCTGGTCGACAGATACTCCTTCGACTTCGCAAATTATCGTAACCAATGTTGCAACTGGTGATTCTGTTTTAACTGCAACGGATAATATTTTGCGAACGCGGCACTCTATCCAGTACTCTGGATTATTACCGAATACTCAGTATCAAGTGCGTGTTATCAATGTTTCAGAAGATTTAGGAAAAGCTTTAGGTGGTCCAATCGATTTTACAACACCGTAGGATTACAACGTACGACAGCTTAAGAATTGCTTAAATGTTTGGACTAAAATGTCCGAAAAGGAAGAAGATGAAAGTCTTCTTCCTTTTTTCTTTTGTAATGAGCCTTCTCACTACGACTATCGTCCATGCCGAATATCGTGTTTTCTTACTTAAACTCTCGAAGCCAAATCCAGATAAAACTCAACCAACTCTCGAGCGAACTCTTTTAAGCACGCTTGATCCAGTCCAGTACCGCGGCTACTACCCTGTCGAACCCGATGAGCAGATTGAGTACATCGATACTTGGCGCTGCACTGGTCGTACTGGAGATTTCCAAGACTATTGCCCAAAGCCAACAACAGCGGATACGGCTAGTCCGTCCCCTCAGAAAGCCCAGATTCCAGAGCCAAACGTCTCAAAATAAAACGGGCTATGATAAACTGACTTCATGTCAGTTGAATCTTCAAAAGTACGAACCCAGCATCAAGATGACCTTGTCGATTTGCAAGCCGATTACGCTCGCAAAAAGAAAAAGCTCAACGATAAAAACCAGCAAGATATTGAGGACACTCAAGAAAGCCACTTAAATAAAAAGAAAGCTTTGGTTCAGCAAAACGAGGCCGCGGTAAATCACATTCAGAAAACTCAAACAGAAACTTTAGATAAGTATTCTGAGTCTCGAAACAAGGCCGTTGAAAAAGGCAAAGTTAAAATCGAAAAGATGGAGACCGCTTACAACTCTCGCATAGCGGAAATGCAGCAAGATCGCGCCGATGCCATTTACCAAATCAACACTGAGAAAAAAGCCAAGCTTCAGGAAATCAACGATTACACTCAAGGGAAAATTAACGAAGTTCGTGAAAGTGGCAAAAAAGAATTAGACGCCGTTAAAAGCCAGTACAAACACCTCTACAAAGAGCAGAATGATAAATCTGCAGTAAAGCTTGAGCAAGCTCGTGACCGCAATGATCAGCAAATAGATAATGAAAAAATGCGCGGCGAACGTGCCCAAGAAAAAGTCCGCTTGAGTTACGAACAACAGATTAAGAAATTACACCAAGATGGCGACGCTCAAGCCGAATTTGAAAAAAACCTAGCTGCCACCAAGTTAGAAAAAGTCGATACAGAGTTTAAACAGAACTACGACAGAACTTACAAGAATTGGACTCAGCGTGAAAAATACATGCAGGATGCCTACGCTCAGAAGTTAGAAAACCAAAAAGGGGATCATCAAGAATTACTTAAATCCCAAGATAAGCACTTTGGAAAAGTCTACGAAAAGAATGAAGCCGATAACAAAATTGCACTCGGGATTCAGGAGGGCCGCTATACGAAGCAGGCTCTTAATCGACAACGTAAATTTGTTCGAGAAGCTGCAAAGTATTCTGGTAAAGAACAAGATCCATTTTATAAACTGGAAGATCGTGGCTCTAGAATCCGCGAGACAACGCAATCCTATATCCTAGAAGCCTACTCGCCTGAGCACGAAAAAGACTCTGTCAGGGTTACCGTTGATCGCTCGAAAGCGGTCATTAGCGGCCAGCGTTCGTTTAATGATAAAATTGAAGACGACACGAAAAAAGTTTCAACCGATAATTTTCAAAGCTTTAGAGAAGAATTTAAATTTGATATCCCCGTTGCAACAGAAGCTATGGTTCGCGAACGCCGCGGCGATTATGTAATTTTTGAAATTCCTAAGATGTCTGCAGTAGATAGCAGCACGATCAAATTCTCGAAGAAAGTATAGTTCCTGTTGGCAAAATTATAGACAACTATGAAAAATTCACTCGTTAACTTTTAAACGATGCCAGAAACCTTTACTTAAACAAAAGCTGGTCTATCGAAGCTCAATCCCATGGAAGTAAACTCCTGCTTTACTACAATTTCGGGAGATTTGCTTAAATGAAATTACAAGCTTTGGTTCTATCTGCAGTCGCTGTCTTTTCATTAACTGGTTGCCTGGGAAACCCATCCCAATCTGAAAAATCAAATAAAAAGTTGAATGCAGAGACTGCGGCCGCAGAAACTCAGTCAGTCAATCCGACGCACTTGGCTTGCGCTCAAGAGACATGTGGCGAAGCAAACAGACTCCCTTATACAACGGCTCGGACGACTCAAGCTGATTCCGAGCTCTTCAGACAACATATTGCTAGTTCCTTGAATCAGTATTTGGATCTTGAAATCAGTTCGATTTCTCTTAAAAACAAAGTTCTTCGGAACTTTTCCGAAATGAACATTAAGGAAGTTTCTGATGACTACCTTGTGTTCGTTAATTTTCTTTATTTCAATAATTATGGCGAACTCATTTCAAAATCGCTGACGTTAGAAAGTGGTAGAATCAAAGTTGATTATACAAACCTTCGCCAAGATTTAAATAAAGCTGGAATAACCTCTGCTGAGCAGGTGAACTGGATTATTCTTATCGCAAAAACAATGTATGAATCAGATATTTTTTATTCTAATTACTACTTAAGTCAGTTCCCACTCGAAATCTTTGTTCAAAAAGTCTATCCGAATCTCGACATCCTGACTGCAATCGCGAATGAAGCAAAGAAACTTCAGATTATTCAAGATAAGCTGACAAAAGCGTATCCCATTTTACAATCAAATGCCGTAGCAACCACTGCAATTCTTCAAAAGGCGATTTCAAAAACCCCGCTTTCTCCAGATGAAAAAGCAGATTTCATTTCTGATCGAATGACACTTCTCTCGATCCAGGAATTCCTTCCACATGGGAATTGGAGAGATTCATTACTCCAAAGACCCGTTAACATTAAAGCAATCGCCGCAGAACTTCTCTCTCGAGCTCAAAAAGCACGGGAACTCAATTTAAGCGAAGAAAAGCTTGCCTCTGAACGAGTCAGCCTTGCTATTAAATGTAGTTACCACATGCTTGACAAGGTCGCATCTTCTCCGACTCCTGATCAGAATCAAAAGTTTTCACATCTGGTTCAGGGACTCAAAACTGATGCCCGTCGGGTTATTGGCGGGTCACAATACAATTCTGCTGAAGTCCTTCAGGCTATTGATAAAGTGACATTAGTGTTACCACCTACTAAGCAACAAACTGCAGCGGCACTTTCAAGAACTATTAAAAATAAAGTGCAGGCGCTAGCGTTTATGAATGAGCGGATTTCTAAACTCGATACCAACAACCAAGAAGACCGCGAACTCGTTCTATTGATGCTCGCAGGAGCCTACTCAGGCCCCGAGTCAAAAGATGAAACTGCATTCGAAAACGTAAACGAGTTTTGCTTAGAAAATTCCGCTGAAGAGATTTCCGATGCTGCGTACACAGCTTACCAAGTCGTGAATGTTGGCTGGCGCTCTGTTCTTTATCCGCAATTTGGTTACGGCGTGGTGGCTCATGAATTGGGACACGTGATTTCAGCTGCGGATACTGCAAGTATGCGTTCTCAGTTTTCTCAAGTAAAATCTTGCTTGAACAAAAATCAAGATAGCACTTCATACCTAGAGGAAGATCTTGCTGATCTTTTTGCAACTGAGATGATGAAGTTAAAACCAACTCATCAGGCAAACTATTCTTGTCTATTATTACAACAGGATAGTGGCGAATATTCTGACTTGAAAATGTCTTCAGACAAAGATGGCGTCCACTCGAGCAGTTTCTATCGACTGATCGCAATTGATTCTCAGTTGAATAAGCTGACACCAGCGTGCCAGTCGGCGAAGAACTCTTCGCTCGAGGGAAAGCGTCTGCAAAGCTGTTGGGGTCTGTAAGCGAATCCAGAGTGCAATTTTCGGCATCACCCTGTAGTTTCTGCTGTCCAGAATTCTGACAGTTTGTTCTAAAACTAAAACAGGCTATGAAGTGTAGTTAAGGGTTCAAGGGGGTTCGTTTTGAAATCTAATTTTTTTATGATTCTAGCGTTTTTGGTAGCGACAGCTTTACCTCAAATAGTGAAAGCAAATACCACCGACATTAATGAGTGCCTTAGTGCAATGAAAACTCACTGGCTTAATAAGTCAGCTGCTCAGTTATTCAAAGGGCAAACTCGTACCGAAACTGAGTGCAATGTCTCAATGGAATTAACTGACACGAGTTTATCAGTTCAGGCTGCGGGATCTCCGCATGTGGTTGCTTTTATATTGAAAGAAACTGACGAGCAATCAAGTCGAACTTTACAGACTTGCAAAGTGGATAAAGAAAAAATTCATTTTGTTTTTGAAGAGAAATCGATCAACGATTCCGAAAAAAGAGAGCGCGTTCAGATGACTTTGTTAAGACGCCATGGAAATGGTTTGAGCATGATTTTAAATAAACGCGAGAACAAGGTCTTCAGACCGCTTCAACAAACAAGTCTGATCTGCCATTTGAATTAAGGTTACTCTGCCGTTATTCTTCTGTGCGTAAGCCAACAGATTTAAGTTCAGTCATCATGAAATGAAAGCGCTTTTGAAGATCTTCAACGAGCGCTAAGCGAGTCAAAAATTCTTCTTCTAAATTACTAAATGAAACAGGAACATCAGCCATCTCGTGATAAGCAGCGAAATGCACGGCGTGAGACGCGTTGATTTGTAATTGCACGTCTTGAGAAGTGCTGTTGATGAGGTTCTGTTTCATAGGGATCTCCTGTATCTGCTCGAAGCTTTCGAAAAGCTTTTTTAAAAAGTTTCAAAAGCCCCGACTCATAAGTCTAGAAAGCCTTTGTTAAATTCCACAACTTAAATAACCTGACATGAGTTTTTTACATGTCTTCTATGTCAATATTCACAACTCAAACTTGCTAAATCTGCCGCTTGCAATTGAGTGCGATCCTGATTCGCTTTCAAGTAAGTCGCCATCACACTCGGCGACGCATCATTATGACGCAGACCGATCACGTGACCGAACTCATGCAGAAGTAAGGCTTCAATGCTGACTGCTTGTTGAGTCAAACTCGAGTTCGTTACGTAGAACTGATAATTTTGTCCGTTGATTCTGATATCAGCTTCTTGAATTTGATCGCCGACCCAAAATAATGAGGTGCGTGCTTGTTCTGATGCCTTATCTGCTTCCCAAGTTGAGAGATGGTAGATCACATTTTTTCCATCTCGCGCAGGCCCACTTCCTGAAAAGCGAGCGGGCTCAATTGAGATCAAATTATTTCGATGTGCTTTATTCCAGCTTTCCGCTGCAGCCCGAATTCCAACTTCATAGGCACTCGGGACAGAAGTGTGGAGGAACATTTTAACCGGCGCACTTTGTTTCCAAGAAACTCTCTCGCCATAAACATTTTGAACATAGCCACAATCATTTTCGGCTTTTGGTTTAGCACAACTTGCCAGTACCAAAACAAGATAAGTTAAAAATGAAATTCGGAAGGCATGTATCAAAGTTTCGAGTCTCCTAT
>JANPPO010000210.1:0-3347 GCA_031428555.1 Bdellovibrionales bacterium
CTTTTGAACTGAACGGAGACTCCGCCTTGGGCGAAGGTGATTGAAGAAGCTAGAGCAAGAATAAATTGGAAAGTCAGAAGTCGTAACACCACGATATAATTGTCTTTTCTTTTGCTCAAACCGTAAAGAAACCTTATGGCGAATTCACCTTTAGTCTAGTCCAATAGAATATTACTCGTCGGCTTTCCTTCAGAAGACTAACATAAAGTCATGAAGTTCAGATTTGTGATCGTAGATGATACGGCTTTCATTCGAGAGATAATTAAAAACATCGGGGAAAGTCTAGGCGGCGTATGTGTCGGCGAAGGCGAAACCGGCATGGATGCGATTGCACTCGTTAGAAAGACCTTGCCTGATTTGCTTTTCTTGGACTTAGTCATGCCGATTCGAAACGGTTTAGAAGTTTTAGGCGACATCAAAGAAATTTGGCCGGATTTAAAGATTGTGGCTTGTTCGACGCTCGATCAGCAGCACATTATCGATGAGGCCACGAAAAAAGGTGTTCATCATTATTTAACGAAACCGTTTTCTAAAGAAGAGATTGAGCTCGCAATTGATAAATTGATTTTAGCGCGAAAGGATCAGAAAAATGTCTGATTTTGTCTTTGTATTGAAATGTTTGGTGTTCACTCTTATTTTGGGATTTTTAATGCAGATTAAAATCTCGGGCATGTCTATCGAAGCTAGAGCCGAGAGCTTATTAAGAAATTCGGAAATAAATAACTACTTGCAAGACGCCTCAGCGGGCGGGGCAAGACTTGTTCAAGAAGGCTATGTTGCGACTAAGAACTTTGTCATGGACTCAACTCGATCTTTCCGATCGAGCGAGTCTAATGAAAACAAAGCTTCGCATTGATTGAAAACAAAGCTTCGCATTGATTGAAAACAAAGCTTCGCATTGATTAAGCGCCTTGAGCTTTACCTTTGCCAGAAGCTTGCTGTGTATCAGCAGGCTTTGCTTTTTGCTTGTCTTTCGGTTCACTGAAAGTTGTGCTTTGAAGCAACGGTCCCGAAGTTCTGTCATTGCAGTTCGAGTTCGTCGCCCCTTGATGGATTGCTGATTGCGCAGTCATGCCGGCAACCAATACGAACATAGTTATGATCATTTTCATAAACACTCCTCCTTTTAAGGTAAGGTTCCATACAATAGTATTGCTAGGTTGATGCCAACCTTGGTCCCAGGATGAGACAGTATTTACTAGTAGTTTCAGGAGTTTATCCTAGCGTCTCAAAATGAAATGTTCTGAGCGTAGACAGGCGAGAAGCGTAAAACGGCTTGAAGCCCCCAATGATATGGGGGCATTTCGAAGATAGCTTATTGTCCGAGAGTTTTGTCGCTGCCGTTACCGGTATCAACTTTAGAGCCAGCTGCGGAAGCGGGAGTGCCGTTTTCATCAACTAAATCAATACCACCATGGAGGTTACAATTAGGGCATGAAGGATCTACTTTGAGATTGTGGGATTGTCTTTGGATATTCTCAAAAGTACCAGTTGCATCAACTACGGAAGCGGCCGTGTGAGCATCTAAATACAATCCGTCTTGTGGATCTTTTGAAACATTCTCTTGAGCGTAAGCAACAACCGATAACAATGTAAAAACTAAAACAAAAAATTTCATAACTTCGTACTCCCTTTATAAATAGATATCAGTCGTAGCTGGCGCGATTATGTCCAGCATATTGTTGAAAGTTGATGCAACTTGAAGTGCCACGCTTGGGCCATCCTTGCTATCTACTTTTTCTATTTCGCCGCTAGATTTATAACTTACTTTAATTGTGCCTAATCCAGGACGAGTCACGACAGCAGGCTTGCCGTATCTTTCTTCGTACTGAATCTTCACTAACTTTTTGGCCTGATCAGTAATGGAAGCAATTCTGCCTTTGTTATCGTAGGTCATGTTAACTTTTTGCCCATCTGAATTTTGAGCATAAGTTAAGTTGCCTTTTTGATCGTACTTGAAAGTAGTTGTTCGAGTCGAAACACGCTCGCCTTTTTGATTGAAGTATTCGGTTGTGACATCGGAAATCTTACTGTTAATTCCTTCGTACTTAAAACTTTGCTTAGCGGTTGCGCCAGCTTTGGTTTTAACTAAGCCATTTGGAAAATACTCAAATACTAAACGATCTTGATTTCTTCTGATCGCTGTCGGCTTTCCAGTCGTATCGTCGTAAGAAATATCAGTTAAGTTACCTTTTACGTCGGAAAGAACTCTTGAAAGAGCCCATTCTCCGTCAGCGCGCTGCTTGTACCAGAACTCATACTTGTCATCTGCAACAACTTCTTTGCCGCAAACTTTCTTAACTGTCGACCAGTAGTGGCCCTTAGGATTTTCTTTTGAAAGCTCGTAATTATAAGACTCATTACATTTATTTCGATCTGTAAAAGAAGTAACCCAGTCTTTTTTTGTATCGTATTTTAAAACAATAGCAGTTTTATCAGGCCATGTAGCTTGAGTTAAGTTATGAAGCTCATCGTATTTATAAGTGTAAGTATTTTTCCAGGCGTTCTTGGCAAATACCAAGTCATCAAGATCCTTGTACTGGTACTCAGCTTTCATGCTATTGGGACCTGTGATCTCTTTTACTTTTTTGTTTGAATAGTAACGGAAAGTTAATTTTCGAGAGTTGTTATCAACAACTTGAGTCATATTATCTTTATCGTACTCGAATTTAAGAAAGTTTCCGTTCTTATCGTACATGTGAGTCATGCGGCCTTTAGTATCGAAGCGCTGACTGCTGCCATCACCCAAATTTCGAGTGTAAAAAGTCTTTTGGAATACAACATGCTCGACTTCTCTGCCGTTTGCGTAAAACTTTGTTCCTTCTTTGATGGGAACCGCAACACCATGTTGAAGAGCTAGTTGCGCGCGCTTCATATCAAGCTCTAATAGCTCTGCTGAAATCTTTTTGTAGTACTCTTCAGTTCGCCCGACAACTTTTTCAGCTCTAAGCTTAGCTACAATTTTTTGAACGGTGCTATCGATATCTTTTCTTGAAATTTCTCTTGGAGAAAAGAACATTTCCTGACCAGCGCCACACTCAGTAATTTTTAGGTTGCCTTCAGCCGTGATATTCATGCGAGTTTCGAAATCAGAGCACCAGCCGAAACCAAAGATTCCATTGAAGAGTGATCGACTGTTATAAGTTCGCTGAACTCTAAGGTCGTAACCTACGCCTGGAACTTCTGCATCAACCCAAGTTTGCGAAAAGTTGGCATTTTTCATATCCACAACTGCGTATGAAACAGAGGATAACAACGCGCTAAGCGCAAATACTAAATACAACCATGGCGACTTCATTGTTTTACACCTCATCCTTGAGGACCAATCAGATTGGCCGAACGATTAA
>JANPPO010000211.1:0-12495 GCA_031428555.1 Bdellovibrionales bacterium
CTAAATTTTTAGGAAAATTCGAAGTGTTTTTTTCTGGAATCGGAAAAGCTAGCACTTCAGTAGCACCGTTTGATCGGGCCATTTCAACTGCGTTCTTTATCAAATTTTTAGATATGCCCTGACCTCGGGCATCAGGATGAACATACAAACAGTGAATCATCCAAGACTGATCCGACACTTCACTTGGATTTTCCAAAACGAAATCATGTCCAATTTGCGTTGATGTTTTATCAATCGCGCACCAGCCCACGGGCTTTCCATCGAGATAAGCAATAAGCCCATTAATTTCTTTTAGCTTTAACTTTTTTGAAAACTCACTCGCGGCATCCACACCAGTAGGGCATGCCGCTGGTGTACAGCGATGATTCATGCACCAGCACTCTTTACATTCTTCAGATGTAGAAAAAAGCGCTTCGAGATCATTTAAGTTTTTAGAAGTAAGTATCTCAATTGTAGTTTTCATGCTGATAAAGCTATTTATTAACCGATGCATTGTCAAAGAGCGAAGGAGTGGTAATTTTATTGGACAATATTGCCAAGGAATTACATATATATCCGAAATGAGTAATTTCACCTTCTACAGCATTACGTTAAAGATGAAATCCATTTTACGGCCAAGAGAGCAACAAATTGCAAATTTCAGAGATAATGCAAATAACCCCTGGCAGATTTATAATTTTACGATTCCAAGAAGCCATTCGTCTAAGGATTGCTACTTGAAATTGATAAGTTTTTTTCCATATGCGAATCGTTTAGTTAATCGCCCGTCAGCTTTTCAAAACTTTGAAGGCTGGGATTATATTTGTAAATTAATAATCGGGGGACTGAATTCTTATCGTACATCGGGGCCACAATTTCGAAATTTCCATCCGAATCTAGATCAGCCAGCGCCAAATTCGTGTAGCGACCTTGAAATAAAAACTGCCCATCGAGAGGTTCTTCCAAAGCAATTCTTTGCATGAGCTCCAAATTTTGGTTTGATTTAAAAATTTCCAGAAAATATTGATCGCGGGTTTTAATTTTTAAAACAATAACCGAGGGGCCTTCAGGTGAAATCTTGCCGTCGATTTTTGCGACCAATGATCGTGAGTCCGGCATCAAGCGATCGCGGACCGCCATTCGCCAGCTTGGTATAGCCACGATCATGATTAAAGACATGGCTAGAAAAGTTAAAATGATTGTCAGCGGGCGTATTGTCATCCCAATTAGGATGCCATAATCTGCCCCCCATGAACAAAGAAGAATTTTATAATCTTATCGAATCTAGGAAATCGATCCGAAAATATAAGACTCAGGCCGTACCGAAAGACGTTTTAGATCGCATTTTGAGCGCGGGCCTGCATGCACCATCGGGAAAGAACAAACAAAACTGGCGCTTCTTTGTTGTTCAGGGAAAAAAACGCGACGATTACCTGAAGTATTCGCAAAAGTCGTGGTTGGGCCTGAAGGATATTTTAAAAGCGAAGCTTAAGCCGTCACTATACGAATTTACTGAAAGATTTTTTTATACTCTAGGTGACGCGCCGGTGATTATTTTTTGTTATTCTCAGAACTCAAGTGAAGAAAGATATCATACCAGCATCGGCTCTGTGTATATGGCTGTGGAAAATATGGCCTTAGCGTGTTTGGTTGAAGGACTTGGCTCTTGCACGATGGGTGCTCCACTTGAAATTAAATCTGACGTCGATCAATTTTTGGAAGTCACAAGCCGCGAGGATTTTAAGAATGGCCAGTTGGAACTTCTTTGCGCGATCACCATGGGATATCCAGATCACGTTCCACCAAAACCACCTCGGCAAACTGAAGACCGTATTCATTTTCTAGAATAGATTTTAAAGTTCAATTTCTGCAAGCAGAGGGTAGTGATCAGAATAGACCCTAGTCTCTTTAGTTCTTAAAACCTGCGCACTCGTAACCAAATGCTGAGGCCTGCACCACATGCGGTCTAAGTTAAAGAGCGGGTAAAAAGTTGGAAAAGTGGGCCCAGGTGATACTGGCCTTAATACTTCATTTAATTTTTTGATCGGTCCTGTTAGCAGAGCCCATTCATTAATATCTCCGCCTAAAATAAGAGGCAGTTCGCACTTGATATCTAGGAGTCTATGAAGAATTTCGTACTGCAAAGATCTTTCAGAGGGCCTTAAGCCTTTATGAGTATTCACAACTCTCAAAGTTCCCTTTGGAGTTTCAATAAAGGCGTCTATTATATTGCGGGGTTCTCTGCCGGGTGCGCTTATATCAATGATAGAACTTTTAGAAATTGGAAATTTTGAAAAAATGGCATTTCCGTACCAACCATGACTGCCGCGAATAGTGGGCGCAGCTTCGTAGTAAGAAAAATGATCGCTCTTCATATCTTTAATATCATTTTCAGTGCTTCGGTTTTTAGGCCGGGTATCGAATTCCTGAAGAAGGGCGATATCAATATTTTGCACTTTTAAAAACGTACCAATTCTTTCGAAATCACACCGGCGATCAGTTCCTTTAGCACCATGAATATTATAAGTTAATATTCTAAGTTTCATGCTGGATGCCTTTTCCGCCATTGCTTTGTTAGAAAGTAAGACGCAGCTACAAGTGCAACCCAAAGAACGACACCTAGAGCCAAATACATTCTGGCTTTGGGATTCGGACTGATAAAGACTTGGACTAGAGAATCTCCGACAAGCCCCTTGATAAAAAGGCCTGGCAAAAATCCAAGAAATGTCCCCACCATGAAATCAAAAAATGTAACTGACGATATTCCAGCAGCAAGATTTACGATACTGTATGGAGCAATAGGAATAAACCGCAGTGCCGCCACGCCTAATATGCCTGAGTCATGAAATTTACGATCGATCGCACGAATCTTTTCTCCAAAAAGCTTTCTTAAGCCCTTTAGACCGGCAACATTTCCAATCCAAAACATAAGAGCCGCGCTCAACAAGGAACCAATCATTCCATAGAGTGGTCCAAGTATCGCTCCAAAAACCGCTGCCGTAAAAAGCGAAAGGACTGTGACTGGAAACAAAACAAAACCACCTACGACATAAATTAAACATACTAGGGGAAGTGCAAATCTTGAGTTTTGAGCAAACTCTAAGAATTCTTTTATCCGCACTGGCTGGAACCATTCCGAATGACTCTTCAAATAAAAAATTGCTCCGATAATCGCAAAACCAAGTAAAACAAAAAAAGCTAAAACATGTTTTCGAGGATTTGTGAATGGCTCAAGCCTCACGGGTACACCGGTTGAATCCAAGGCCACATAAGACATTAACGGCACTTGAGGATCAGCTACTCGGTCGATAACAACTTTCAATGATTGATCCGTAAATTGAGAATCGTTAACTTCATGAAGTGCATAACCATTACGAGCTGACGAATTCATCAGATCATCTAATGTAAAATTGGTTTCAAAAATCTTACTTGTTTGTTCAATAGTCCGACCCGTGTGCTCAGAAAGAAGATCGTTTCTAAAATAAGTCAATTGTGTTGCCTGCTCTTCGGTAACAGCGGCAAAAGTCACATCACACTCGGTATCGAGAATCATCGATCGATTATTTAAGTTGGATGAAGCCACAGTCATAAATTTGTTATCAACAATAAATATTTTTGAATGAATTCGCTTGCAAGCTTTGCTTCCGTTGGCATCCTTGATCTGGGGATAAGTGACTCGGACTCTCTCGCGCTCGACATTTTTTTCAATTATTTTCTTAAAATCAATTCGGCCGGCCCAAAAAGATTCTCTCTCGAAAAGTCCTTGTGGTTCATAAGAGCTTACAAGCAAAATTTTTAATTTTGGCTTTTCTATAAGTCTTTTATTTAAAGCAATCGCAATTTCGACGGAGCTTAAAAATTGATTTTCAATGTAAATAAATTCTTCTGCCTTGTTAATCAGATCAAAATACATTTGATAAATTTCTTGAACTTTTTCTTGGTTATCGAGGCGCGGAATTGTTCTCGAAATTGCGCAATTAATTTTTTTTAAATTCACTGGAAACCTCTCCGGCCACGAAGGAACCGTCGATTTCAAATTAGCTCGATTCACCTCACGAATGGCAGGCGGTTCGTAATTTACGGCTTTGGACCAACGCTCTCTTACTAACTCAGCTAAGTCTTTTGTAACAGGTCCATCCATCATGATTTGAACATCATGATAGGGAGCATACGCACCCAAGACATCATTTCGTTCTGGCTCAACGATGTTGTGCTCTCGTGTGTCCCATCTTTGGCGGGCAATATCCATTCCGCCGGTGAAAACTAATTCATCATCAATCAAAATTATTTTTTGGTGGTGGCTTCCACCCATTGGAACGTTTCCATCTAAGCAGACGTGAACATTTTCTGGCGTATTATTCGCCCATACAAATTCCGGCATCAGATCTCGATCAGTAACAAAAACAACAGACGCATCCCACCTGCAAAGATAAATTTGAATCTCTGGATTTTGTTTTGCTTTCCAATCAAGTAATTCAATAATGACAGAGGGAATTTTTGATTCCTTTTCTTTATCACCACGTAGGAGTCTTGTCTGACTATCGATCTCCCAACCTAAAATAAAAATACTATGCTTCGCTTTGGAAATGGCATCATGGATAGCGCTATAGAAATTTGCGCAGTCGATAAGAAGAGTCGCATGCTCAGCTTCAGCTACTCTCCAGCAATTTTTCTGCAATTCGAAGAGTTCGGTCGTATTTGAAAGGTTCTGGTTACTATCCACGGGGCGATCTTCCTCAAATTTTTTTAAAATCACGTTAAAACACCACTATTATGCAGCTATTTGCATCTAATATGCCAAATTCCATGAGTTTTTAGGTATTTACTAGAACTCTTAAGCTTCGAATGAGGAGGAATAAAAACAGGATCGTATTTATTTCTGCGACTCAATAAGATGAGCTTTCCATACATATCGAGGCTTTTTAGGAGTCAAATTTTCAAGAACTACTCTGAAAGTGATAATACCCTTGCAAAATTAAGTTAAGTGATTGAAATCATTACTTCTTATGTCATTTCAGAGAATCCATCCACTTCAGGCATTAAAAGAAAATCCATTCGTGCTCGCGCCGATGGCTGGAATTACCGATCACGCATTTCGATCTTTTATGAAAGCCCTTGATGCGGGCGTGGTCGTCACTGAATTAGTGAGTTCTCACGGGATTAATTACAAATCTGATCGCACATTTTCTTTAATGAGCTTCGACGAAACTCAAAGACCTTTTGGAATTCAATTATTCGGTGAAGAGCCTGAATCAGTTGCGCTTGCAGCACAAGTATCTGAAGAAAAAGGTGCAGACTTTATTGATCTCAATTTTGGTTGCCCCGTTCCTAAAGTCGTAAAAAAAGGCGCGGGCTCTGCAATGCTAAAAGATTTGCCTGGAATGCAAAAGATGCTTTCTGCAGTTGTGAAAGCAGTAAAAATTCCAGTTACGATTAAAATTAGAACTGGTTGGGATTCAAATACTCGAAATGCAGTTGATGTCTGCAATTTAGCTTACAACGAAGGCATTACTTGGGTCGCAATTCATGGTCGAACGCGGGCTCAAGGCTATGCGGGACAAGCTGACTGGGATTATATTGCGGAAGTAAAAGCCAATACCAAAATTCCTGTGTTAGGAAATGGTGATATTCATTCGCCTAAGCAAGCAGTGCAAAGACTCCAGACTTCGGGCTGTGACGGCGTTTTAATTGGCCGAGGCTGCCTCAAAAATCCCTATATATTCTACGATGCCTATCGCATGTGGAAAGGTCTGCCAGAGATTGGGAAAAAAGACCGAAAATTTCATGAGGTCATTCGAAGACTCTATGATTATTTGGATCTTTATTGTGAGCCGCATCTTGTCGGAATTCAGCTGAAGAAGTTTGCAGCTTGGTACTCAACAGGGTATCCTGGCGCATCACAATTTAGGAGAGAAATCTTCCAGACAAAAGAGCTAAGCGAAACTCTTGAAAAAACCTTGTCATTCTTTGATGCGATCTCGTTGTATGATCAAGAAGATACAAGTGCTGAAGATTTCCTAATGGGTGGACACGGCTAAACCGTGAAAAATAAGTTCTCTCTGCGTTAGTCGGCGTCGGCGTACCTGTGGTACGCCTTCCTTCTCCCGCCTTGATAGAACTTATTTTTGACGGTTTAGGATTTAAATTTAATAAAGTAATTCGGGCTGAAAAAATTCAGACGGTAAGTTGAAAAGGAATAAGTATGACTTTTGATCCAAAGATGATTCGAAACATTGCCATTATCGCTCACGTCGATCACGGTAAAACAACTCTTGTTGACCACTTGTTAAGACAAGCGGGAACATTTCGTGAAAACCAACAGGTGGTTGAACGATTAATGGATTCAATGGATCTTGAAAAAGAACGCGGAATCACGATCGCGGCGAAGAACGCCTCTTTCATGTACAAGGGTTATAAAATTAATATCGTCGATACTCCGGGACATAGTGACTTCGGTGGCGAAGTTGAACGTATCTTAAACATGGTGGATGGCGCCATCATTCTTTGTGACGCTTCTGAAGGTCCACTACCGCAGACTCGATTCGTATTGAAAAAAGCTCTCGAGCAAAATTTAAAAGTAATGGTTTGTATCAATAAGATCGACCGTGCTGATGCTCGAATTCAAGAAGTTCATAACGAAATTTTTGATCTATTCATCGATCTTGATGCGACTGAAGAACAATGTGATTTCCATACAGTGTACGCAATTGCACGTGAAGGTATGGCGACTCTTGACCCAAATGTAAAGACAACAAACTTAAATGTTTTATTCGACGCAATCGTTGAGCTAGTACCTCCACCTAAAATCGTTGAAAATAACCCACTCCAAATCATGGTTTCTAACATCAGTTATAATGACTACGTTGGAAGACTTGCGATCGGACGCGTTCTTGCGGGATCGATCAAAGTGGGCGATGAAATTTTATGCGTTCAGGAGCATGCTCAGAAAAAAGTTAAAGTATCAGCATTGTTTCAGTACCACGTAAGTTCACAGATTCCAGTTCAAGAAGTTGGCGCGGGGGATATCGCAATCGTTGCAGGTCTTGAAGACTTCACGATCGGTGACACGATTACTTCTGCAACTGATCCAAAACCACTTCCACGTATCGCGGTTGAAGAACCAACGGTTGGAATGCTTTTCCAAGTTAACAATGGACCATTCGCTGGAATGGAAGGAAAACAGATTACGTCTCGTAAGATTTTAGAAAGACTTGAAAAAGAATTGTTACATAACGTTGCCATCCGAGTTGAAAAAACCGCTAACACGGATTCTTTCAAGGTTGTTGGCCGTGGTGAATTGCAATTAGCTGTTTTGATCGAACAAATGCGCCGCGAAGGTTTCGAACTTTTAGTTTCTAAGCCTCAGGTTATTTTCAAAACTGAAAACGGTAAAAAGTTAGAGCCAATGGAAATGGCAGTCATCGATATTGAAGATGCTTACGTTGGTGCGGTAACTGAAAAATTAGGATTACGAAAAGGTGTTATGACGAACATGGTTCAAAAAGGAACTGGTCGTACACGTTTAGAATTCCGAATTCCTTCTCGTGGTTTGATTGGTTACAGATCTGAATTCTTAACTGATACTCGTGGAACAGGTCTTCTTAATACTCAATTTGATGGTTGGGATGATTTCCGCGGTGAAATCTCAAACCGAATCAACGGTTCTATGATTTCTGATCGTAAAGGTATGGCAACTTCTTACGCAATTTGGAACTTACAAGAACGTGGTGTGATGTTCGTTGCTCACGGACAAGATGTTTACGACGGTATGATTATCGGTGAACACGCTAAGGACAATAACTTAGAAGTAAACGTAACTCGCGAAAAGAAGTTAACGAACGTTCGTGCTTCTGGAAGTGACGAAGCGATCAGACTAGTTCCTGTTAAGCCAATGAGCTTAGAAAAAGCAATGGAATGGATTAAAGACGACGAGCTTATCGAAGTAACTCCGAAAACAATCCGTTTACGTTGTAAGGAACTTGATCCACACAAACGTAAGACTTCTACTCGGGATTCTGACTAGATGAGTACCAGCACCGTTGTTCATATTAAGAACATGGTGAAAAAATACGGCGACTTCCCAGCCGTAGAAGGTATTAGCCTCGAAATTGCTCAGGGTGAGTGTTTCGGTATACTAGGTCCTAACGGAGCGGGTAAATCGACACTCATGAAGGTCATGTACGGATCTTCTCAAATTACCAGCGGTGAAGTTTTCATTCTGGGCCTCAACGTAAAACAACATATGTCCGAAATTAAATCTCGAATCGGGGTCGTTCCACAAGAGGACGGGCTCGATACAGATTTATCAGTTATCGAAAATCTTTTGATCTACGGAAGTTTCTACGGCTTAGATCGAAAAGTAATTTCTGATCGCGCGGATTATTTACTTCGCCTTATGAAAATGGAAGACCGAACTGACCGCGCGGTTGAAACTCTAAGCGGGGGACTGAAGCGTCGTTTGGCGATAGCACGTGGTTTGATCAATCAACCCGATATCTTGTTCTTAGATGAGCCTACTACTGGCTTGGATCCCCAAGCTAGAAGATGGATTTGGGATTTTTTTAAATCTCTTAAAGAACAAAAATCGACTCTTATTCTGACGACTCACTATATGGAGGAAGCAGAATTTCTTTGCGACCGCATTGCGATCGTTGATCATGGAAAAATTTTAGCTATTGGTAAACCAGTTGATATGATTCGTGAACACATTGGTTACGAAGTAGTTGAATTTGATTGCTCGGCAAAAGATTTGAACTACTACGTTGAAAAAGTAAAAGCTCAGAATTTTGATTACCAAGTTTATCATCAGACTATTCATGTCTTCATGAAAGAACATCAATCTGCAAAAGAAATCATTCAGCACTTTCTAAGTGACCGAGTAGTTATCAGACGACCAAGTCTAAATGATGTTTTCTTACGCTTTTCAGGCGCGCAGTTAAGGGATGAATCATGAAGGGCGGCTTTCAAAAAGTTTGGAATCGAAACTTTTTTTATTTCCGAAAAACTTGGTTAGTTACCGCTTTTTGGACCATCCTAGAGCCGCTTATGTATTTAGGCGCGTTCGGTTATGGCGTTGGGTCTTTTATTAATAATGTCGACGGAATGGCTTACGTTGATTTCTTCTTTCCCGGCCTTTTATGTACAACAGCTTTGTTAGTCGCTTACTTTGAATCGACTTACACAAACTATACAAAGTTAACTCATCAAAAGCTTTACGCTTCTTGGCTTCTAACCCCACTAGGCGCAAAAGATATTATCTTAGGCGAAATTTTATGGGGAGCCACCAAAGGATTTATTGGGTCATTGGGAGTATTGTTAATTTCGATGTTATTTGGTCTTGTTAAATCCTGGATGTTTTTACCGGCACTTGTCGTCGTGTTTGTTCTTTCGTTTATTTTTGCCTGCGTTGGAATGATTTTTACTTCGTATGCGAAGAACTATGACTCGTTTATTTTCTCATCTTCGGGAATTCTAATTCCAATGACCTTAATTTCAGGAACGTACTTTCCAATTGATACTTTGTACATCGTATTGAAAATCGTTGCCTATACATTTCCGTTGGCTCATGCGGTGGACATTGTCCGGGGCCTGATGACTGGTCATTTTAAAATAATGTTTGGGCTTCAGTTTTTATACTTAATATTACTAGCTTATGTCTTAGTTAGATTTGCGATTTCAAGACTGGAAAAAAAGCTAATCAGCTAAATACTATTCGGCAGGGGCGGCAACTGCGGGCTCTTCTTCTACAACTTCGTCTTCAGTTTCAGACGCTTTTTCTAATGTCTCTAAAGTGATAGCCTCATCATTTGCGAATATTTCGCCATCATCAGGTCTTGCGGATCTAAAGAAAGTTTCAAGCTTAATTAAGGCGCCATTAAACTCTTCGTCATTGATCAAATGATATTGATAAAGGTTATGAACGATCTGATTAATTCTTTTTGAGGCAAAAGGAGTTAATTCTTTTTTGTAATACGAAGCTGCGTACTTTTTTGGATTAGGCAATAGCATCGCTAAGAATGCAGATTCAACGATGTCTAATTCATGCGGTGATTTTTGAAAGTAATGTTGGGCTGCGCGCTTAATCCCGTAAATATCTTTCCCGAATTCGATAACATTTAAGTACTTTTCTAAAATTTCTTTTTTCTTTAAAACTTTTTCGATCTTAATTGTGATTAAGGCTTCTAAACCTTTTCGCACCATACTTTTTTCAGGTGTTAGAAACATATTTTTTGCCAACTGCTGAGTGATAGTCGAGCCACCACGTTTATAGAAACCAACCTTGGTGTTTTCTTCGTAATTTTTCTTGATTGAGCCCCAATCAAAACCTTGATGGTCATAAAAAGAAGAGTCTTCAGTCAGAACAATCGTTTTGACAAGGTAAGGAGAAATACTTTTAAGTGGAACATACTGGCCACTCTTAGGACAAAGATTTACTTCGTACATTTTTGTAATGAGGCAGCCTTTGATATCATCTGCACTTGGAATTTTCATCCATAAAGCAACGCCCACTATTGACGGCACAAGAACAATTAAAAATAAAAGAACTAGAACTATACTTTTTTTCATTTATTAAGCAGGCCGTGCTCTTTCATCCATTCAACACTTTTATGAATCGCTTCTCTGGCTGGACGAGGATTAAATCCTAATTCGCGGCGTGCTTTAGAATTATCAAACCAATGAAACATTGTCGAGGTCCATGCATTTTCTCTAGTGATGGGACCTTTTACGCCTAAGGGACGAAGTGTATCACCTATAAAACCTACAGAATGTAAGACAAAAGACGGCAGCATATGTTTTGGCGCTTCAACGCCAGCTTCTTCTGCAATCGCAGAAAAAAGCTCACGTACGGTCCAATTTTCGTGTGAAAGAATATATCTTTCGCCAGGCCGGCCTTTTTCCCAAGCCTTCATAATTCCATCAATGACGTCTTCGACTCCAACAATACTTGCGCCACCCGGAGTGTAAAAAGGAAATCGTGCTTGAGCGACTTTTACTTGCACTGATCGACTTCCTTTTTTCGCGTCACCAGCACCGTAAATTGTACTAGGGTTTACGATGATCGCATCAAAGGCGCCTCTGTCTGAAGCAGCTTTGACTAATTGTTCTGATCTTCTTTTTGTTTCGAAGTAACCCAAATTTAAATCTGAAATTTCGTATCTAGAATTTTCGTTCAAAATTTCGTTTGGTGATTTTGAAGCACCGATTGCGACGACAGAAGAAAGATGTAAAAGTTTTGGAACTTTCATTTTTTCTGCTGCAGCAATTACGTTAGCTGTTCCTTGAACATTCACTTTTTCCATCAGAGCACGTTCTTCATGGCGATAAGCCACAACGCCAGCCAAGTGGAAAACTCCACTTGCGCCTTCGAAAGCTTTTTCCAAAGAAACTGGATCGGTTACATCGCCAAATGAAGTTTTATAAGAAAGGTTTTTTAGATCTGATAGATCACTCGTGGGTCTTGCCAAGATATGAACATCATAACCTTTGGCGACTAAATCTTTTGTCAGCCAGCTTCCTAAAAAGCCATTTGCCCCTGTCACAACTACTTTCATAAAGGCCGACTTTCTTTTCCAAAATGAAACTTCTTTGCCAACCATTTTACCAGCAGCAGGAAAACTAAACTAACGGCGATTCCCCACAACGCTCCACAAATAACATCTAAGGGAAAGTGGACGCCATTATAAACTCGACTGTAAGCCACCAATGCAGCAAAACCAAATAAAGCATAACGGGCTGGGGGAAAGAATGCAGAGGTGTAAGTAGCAAATGCAAACATGTTTGAAGAGTGATTTGAAATAAAACTTCCGCCATGCCCAGGCGATTTTTTCGTAACGTTTAAGCCTTCCGTTTGAAATGGGCGAGGTCTTTCGACAACTTTCTTGAATATTCTTGTGCCAGTCAGATCTGAAAATCCTAAGCTTAATAAACAAAACACAAAATAGAGGACTCCAGCTTTTTTATATCGATAGATGTAAACTGCGAAAAGCGCAGGAGCGGCTGCCACTTTGAACCAAATATTTTTATGAAGATCAGTTATGATTGGAAATAGGACATCTAGCCAAGGGCTAGTTAAAGTCTGATTAATAAGATTAAAAATAAAATAATCAATGTGGATCAAAAAATCCATTTTTTAAGATTAATTGACCCACTAACTGTTGTCACGAGTCATTAGGGCAGTGACAAGACAGGATATTACTTTCTTGTTACTGATTTAATAACAACTGGAGTACTAGGAACATCGTCCATACCATTTTTCATACCAGTTGGAACAGCACGGATTTTTTCAACAACATCCATACCACTTGTTACTTTACCAAATACTGCGTAACCGTAGCCAGCGCTTGAAGTATCACGGTGATCAAGGAAATCATTATCAACTACGTTAATGAAGAACTGGGCAGTTGCGCTATCGACTACGTTTGTACGTGCCATCGCAAGAGTACCTTTTAAGTTCTTAAGACCATTAGTTGCTTCATTTTTAATAGTTTCGCGTGTTTTCTTTTGTTCCATGCCTTC